>CAYVTN010000204.1:0-5062 GCA_964454395.1 uncultured bacterium
GCTCCTGCCACAAAAGCCTTGAAATCAAGGGTGGGCCACTTGGAAAAGCTTACCCATCGGGATATCACCACCACCTTATCCTGATCTGAGGGCCCGAAAAAGCAAATGGGCTAAAGTTGATTTGTATATTAATAAATATGTAAGAATGACGATGATTTAACTGAGCAGTGTTTAAAACTCTATGCAAAGGTGTTCCATTCCATGGATTTAAACGAAATTGCCGCGGTCCTGGTGATCATGGAGGAGGCGGACCGGGAGGAATTAGCCCGCATGGTTAATGCCCTGCGCCTCCTGGAACAGAAAACGGACTGCCCGGACGAGGCCAAAAAATTAATAATGCAAGCTGTCGGGATGACGCAAAGCCTGCTTGGCTTACAAGAAAACGAGCCCTCCTACAAGGATACCTTTACGCAAACCATGAAAGCCCTTGGCGTCATCGTCAATCAATTACTGGAAAAATATTCCATTGGGGATCAACGCCAGGAACCCGTCACGCCGGCATCATTATGCTCTCAAACCGTTCCTGCCCGGGAGGAGGAAGAAGCCGGCGAGCGTTCCGAAGCGGAAATAGACAAGGAAATTCTGGTGGAGTTTATTACCGAATCCCTGGACCATCTGGAAAACGTGGAAGCTCAACTGCTGGCTCTGGAAAGCAATCCTCAGGATCAGGATCCCCTGAACAGCGCCTTTCGCGCCTTTCATTCCATTAAAGGCACGGCCTTTTTTTTGGAACTGAAGAACATTGAGAAGCTGGCGCACAACGCGGAGATGCTGCTGGACCGGGCCCGCAAAAAGGAAATTGAGATGAAGGGCGCCTTTGCCGACCTGGCGCTCAATTCGGCGGATATGCTGAGTGTCATGATCAAAGCACTGAAAGAATACGAGGGTGGTCCCGTGCCATCCGCACCGTCCGGATTCGGGCGGTTGCTGGACCTTCTGGCCCATCCTGACAAGGCCGGAGCAGGGGAAGCATTAGAACCGGCGCCGGTTTCTTCCGCGAAAACAACGCAAGCCAGCGCGTCCGCAGTCCCGCCCGATTCGCAGACAAAGGCCGTGCCGCCGGCCGTCTCGGCGGCGCGGAAGCAGAACCAAGCGCCGGAACAGGCCCAGGCTGCGGGACACAGTGCCCGGGAGGCCGCGGACGCCACGGTGCGCGTCAGCACGCGCCGTCTCGATCATTTGATCAACATGCTGGGGGAATTGGTCATTACCCATGCCATGATTGCCCAGCATCAAGATATTGCCGCGGAAAAAGACAGGGCGTTGTCGCGAAATGTATCCCAGTTGGGAAAAATCACGCGTAATCTTCAAGATGTCGGGATGTCCATGCGCATGGTGCCACTCAAAGGCACCTTTCAGAAAATGGAACGGGTGGCCAGGGATATTGCTCGCAAGTCGGGGAAAAGCATCTTTTTCAGGATGGATGGGGAGGAGACGGAAATCGACCGCAACATGGTGGAGGCGCTCAATGATCCCTTGGTTCATATGATCAGAAACGCGGTGGACCACGGCCTGGAATCAGAGGCGCAGCGCGGACCGGCCGGCAAGCCGCGGCAAGGCAGCCTGTTGTTGCGTGCCTATCATGCCACGGGCAACGTGGTGATAGAAATCAAGGATGACGGCCGGGGGCTGGATCGGGAAAAAATCAAAGCCAAGGCCATGGAAAAGAACCTTATCAGCCGGGGGCAGGAGCTGACGGATCATGACATTTACCAGCTTATTTTCGCGCCCGGTTTTTCCACTTCCGACCAGGTGACCACGGTTTCCGGCAGGGGCGTGGGCATGGATGTGGTCAAGAAAAATATCGAGTCCTTGCGGGGTAGGGTGGATATACAGTCCACGCCGGGTCAAGGCACGCAGTTTACCCTTCAGATACCCATGACGCTGGCCGTTATCGACGGCTTGTTGCTCAATGCCGGATCGCAGCAGTATATCGTGCCCACCCTGAATGTTAAACAGGCCTTGCGTCCCGAAGAGGGACAGCTTTCCACAGTCAAGCAGCAGGGGGAGATGCTGATGCTGCGCAACACCTTGCTGCCTGTTTTTCGTTTGCACCGGCTGTTTCACCTGCCTGATGCCGAGGAAGATCCGACCCGGGCCCTGCTGGTGGTGGTGGAGCATGACGGCAAAGCCTGTGCCTTGCTGGTGGACAGCCTGCTGGGGCAGCAACAGGTGGTCATCAAATCATTGGGCAGGGGCTTTGAGCACCTGCAGGGCATCAGCGGGGCCGCGATTTTAGGCGACGGCCGGATACGGTTGATTTTGGACATCGCCGGTGTGATCGACATGGCCTGGCAGGAAGAAACGCCAGTGGCCGCCCGGGTATTGGTTTAGATTCCCTGTCGATGAGATTTACATGTAGTAGAGGCGTATTACCTGCGTCCCCACAGGCTTGCTTTAGGCCACGATGTCTACTTTTACCAACAAGGTGGAGGGAGACCATTGTTTTTGGCTATGAATAAGCAATAAGAACAGGAGGATGCCATGAGTCAAGCATCAGGGCCGGCAGCAGGAGAAGCATCCGCCGCCGTAAGGCAGGGAAAGTTTCTGACCTTTCGGCTGGGTGAGGAAACTTATGGCCTGGAAATCCTGAAGGTCAGGGAAATTATGGGTCTCATGGTGATCACGCCAGTGCCCAGAACACCTGAATTCGTGAAGGGCGTCATCAATCTGCGCGGTAAAGTTATTCCGGTCATTGATTTACGCATGAAGTTCGGAATGCCGGCCGCAGTGGAAACCAATCAGACCTGTATCGTGGTGGTGGATATCGGCGTGCGCGAAATGGGTATCGTGGTGGATCAGGTTTATGAAGTCATGAATATGGGGGAAGACGATATCGTCCCCCCGCCTTCCTTTGGCACTTCGGTGAATGTGGAATTTATTTGGGGCATGAGCAAAATCGAGGGCAGGGTGATTATTCTGCTGGACATCACCCATGTGCTTGCCGGGGAAGACATCCGGGAGCTGCTCAAAATCCCGGGGAGGGAAGTCGCTAAACCGGACAACCCGGAATAAAAATACCGCACCCTGGGGGATGTTATACAGCGATAAGCGGAACAAGCGCCGTGGTCTTACTTATGTTAATGTCAAGTACCGGGAGGAAAGCAGGATGAAAAACGCACGCAATCGTCATGTGAGCAGCAAGATGTTAGGTTGGATCATGGGGATGGCCATGGGGCTGGCCCTGATGGTGATTGGAGCGGGGCTGACGAATCCCATGGTGAGAAGCCGGATGATTCTGCTCTTGCTGTTGTTGGTCGTAAGCGGTGCGGCCTTTGTATTTCTGGCCAGAAATTATGCCGCCAAAGAGGAAGTGCTCAGGAAAAGAATGGAATACTTAAACAATATTCCCACACCGGTGCTGGCCGTGGATACCAATATGAATATTGAGTATATCAATCCGGCGGGTGCGGCCATTGTAGGTAAAACCGTGGAAGCCTGTATGTCGCTCCATTGCTACGACATTTATTCCAATACCCATTGCCGTACCGGTGAATGCCGGGTGGCGCGCGCCATGCGGCAAGACGGCGTTTTTACCGGGGATACAGTCGTGCAAACCATTAACGGCGCGACACCCATCCGTTATACGGGCGCTCCCCTGAAAGACAAGCAGGGTACCATTATCGGGGGGCTGGAATTCGTGCTGGATATCGGCAAAGAAGCGGGGATTGCCCAAGACCTCATCAAATTGGGCAAAGCCATGGTTGAAGGTAAATTTGACACCAGGGTGGATGAAAAAGATTATGGCGGAAACTACTTGCAAATTGTCAAGGCGGCCAATGCCATGATGGACGCGGTCATTCAGCCTTTAAACGAGGCCAGCAAGGTCTTGGCAGCCATGTCCCAAAAAGATTTCAGTTGGCGCATGGAAGGCCAATATCAGGGTGGATTTCAGCGGCTGAAGAATGATATCAATAGCGTGGCCGCCACCATGGATGAGGCCCTGAACAAAACCCTGACCCAGGTTAATGCCGCCATCGAACAGTTCACCGATGCGAGCACGCAGATCAGCCGCAGCAGCCAAAATCTGGCCCGTTCCACTTCCGAACAAGCTTCCAATTTGGAGGCGATCGGCCGGGTGGTGGAACAAATCACGGCCATGAGCCGGAAGAATGACCTCAATGCAGGGGAAGCCAAAAAACTCAGCTCCGATGCCAATGATAGCGCCCATCGGGGTATTCTGGCCATGCAGAAGATGTCCGGTTCCATTCAGGATATTAAAAAGGCCGCGGATGAAACGTCCAAAATTGTCAAAACTATAGACGACATTGCTTTCCAGACCAACCTGCTGGCCCTGAACGCGGCCGTGGAAGCCGCCCGGGCCGGGGATGCGGGCAAGGGTTTTGCGGTGGTGGCGGAAGAAGTGCGCCATCTGGCCCAGCGCAGCGCGGATGCCGCCAGGCACACGGCGGGGTTGATCGCGGAATCGGTTAAAAAATCGGAGACCGGCGTGGTCATCAATCAGGAAGTATCCCAAGCGCTCGATCAGATCGCCTTGAGCTCGCAAAAGGCCAATGACCTGATCCGGGAGATTGCCGTGTCCAGTTTGGAACAATCACAGGATATCAATCAAATCAGTAAAAGCATTTCCGAAATCGACCAGTTTACCCAGCAAAATTCCAGCAGTGCGCAGGAATCGGCCAGCACGGCCGAAGAACTCAACAGCCAGGCCATGGAATTGAATTATCTGGTTAAGGAATTCTTAGTCAGCAACAAGAGCGTGCCGGAGGAGCATTATCTGGCCAATGGTAAGATTTCCGGCGACAAACATTCTTTCAATTCCGGCTTGAAGGTGAGGCCTGAAGGGCACAAATCCGCGGCCATGGCCGCCTTCAGAACATCGCCAAGGCCGGAGACTTTCTTTCCTCTGGATGACGAGGAAAAAGGAACCCTGGCGGAATTTTAATGACCGGGCAAGGTGGTAGCCGGAAGGAGGCGCTGGACATTTCCGAAAGGGATATCCAACGTTTGGCCGGACTGGTAAAATTCATCAGCGGCATTGATCTCCGCAAGGGGAAAAATGAATTGATCCGGTCGCGCTTGCACAAAAGATTGCGGACGC
>CAYVTN010000204.1:5072-5900 GCA_964454395.1 uncultured bacterium
CTGCTGGAACAGGAGGTTGATGGGCGGGAAATGACGGTATTGCTGGACAATTTGACCACCAATGTCACCAGCTTTTTCCGCGAAGCCGATCATTTTGATTATCTGCGTCAAATGGTCCTGCCCTTGTTGTCCGCCGGCCAAGCGACGTCAGACCGCCGTCTGAGAATATGGAGTGCGGCCTGTTCTTCCGGGGAAGAACCCTATTCCTTGGCCATTACCCTGCTGGAAAACATGAAAGATATCGATCAATGGGACGTGCGCATCCTGGCGACGGATATTTCCGGCAAGATGCTGGCAAGAGCAAAGGCGGGGCTTTATCCGGCGGAGTCACTGGAAAGCATGCCGGTTCATATTCGGCGAAGTTATTTCACACCGCTGGCGGCAACCCGGGGAAAGCAGTGGCAGGTCAACCCGCAAGTACAACGCTATGTGACCTTTGTCCGGCACAATCTCCTGGGAGAATGGCCCATGCACGGTCCTTTTCAGATCATCTTCTGCAGAAATGCCATGATTTATTTTGACATGGAAACACAGCGGCAATTACTGCGGCGATTTTGGACTATTTTGGAACCGGGAGGACTTTTTTTCAATGGACATTCGGAGGTCATCCTCAAGGGGGCGGAGAGGTTTGATATTATACAGCCGTCGGTTTACCGCAAATCAAACCTTGTAACGGATGACAGCCCATGATTCATGTGGTCAATGTGGGGGACATGAAACTCACCACGAAAAAAGAGGATGTGATTGTCACCTATGCCTTGGGCAGTTGCCTGGGCGTGGCCTTATATGACGCTGCGGCCATGGTCGGCGGGCTATTCCACGTGATGC
>CAYVTN010000205.1:0-5896 GCA_964454395.1 uncultured bacterium
CTTGGTTTGGCTGGGGGTGAGTTTTTTCCATAATCCCAGCCCCAGCAAAGCCAGGACCACCAAACTTACGGTGATGATTACGTTGCGTTTATTCATATGGCAAACCCTCTCCCTTGGTTTGAAGCCAAGCGGCTTCGGCCGACCACATGGCGGCCTTTGAATTTAAATATGATTTTTGCGTGCTCACCAGACGGTCTTCAATAATGGACCAGTCATCAAAAGATATCAAACCGCTCGAATATTGGGCATTGGCAATCTTGCCGCGGGCCAAAGCAGCCTGTAAATATTGACCCTGTACTTCGTAACTGCCCAGGCTATCCTGCAGGCTGTTCCAGTCCTGCTGCAGGGCAAGCGTCACGCCGGCGCCGGTGTTTTGCAAGTCACTTTGGCTTTGATCCAAATTGGCCTCGGCTTTGGCAATGGCACCCACCCGGCTGCCGCCGCTGAAAAGCGGCAATGACAGCGTAAGCCCTGCGCTTCCACTTTTATCTTCCGGAAACCAATGGTCATCGGACAATCCGGCGGAAAGACTGAGCGATAGGGTGGGATAAACAGATCCATAGGCTGACTGCAACTGCCAACGGGCGCTTTCCACATCGGCATTGGCGGCGATCACCTGCGGGGTTTCTTTGGACAGGGTTTCAAAATCAGGCATTATGGTGGTGGTGGCCGGTTCGGTGAATTCCCCCTCAACCTGAACGTCACTGCCGGGCAGCCCCATTTGTTTGGCCAAAGCGCGTTTGGCCAATTCATTGGATCGCCGGGCTTGCCGAACCTCAAAGTTGGCCTGCGCCAGATCGGCCCTGGCTGTCAGCAGCGAGCCAATATGCTCCCGCCCGGCGTCATAACGCAGCTTAACCATGCCCAGATTCTGTTCCCGCCGTTTGGCAATGTTTTCCGTAATGGTGATGAGCTCATTGCTTTTTAAAAGCCCGATATAGGCTTGCCGCAAATCATAACGGACCTGGGCGGAAGCCAGGTTGTATTGGCTCTGTGCCTTGTTTAACTGTGCCTGGGCTTGACCCACGGCCGCCGGTGTTTGCAGCCCGTCAAAGAGCGTCTGCCGCGCTGAAACATTGGCGGAAAAATTGCTGGTTTCCGTAGTTTCAAAATCGCCGTTTTTCTGTACCGAAGCATTTAAATTCAATTGCGGATACCAGTTGCTGCAGGCAATGGTCAGATTGGCCTTTGCCTGCTGCACAGCAGCCTTCGCGGAGCTCATGTCCAGATTGGTTTTCATGGCCTGCTCCACGCACTGGTTCCAGGAAAATAGCTGCTGGCCATAGGCCGGCATGCCCAGCAAAATGGCCATCAACAGACTTGTTGACAAACGCCAAAAGAGGTTTTTCATTTTCATGGCCAAAAATCCTTTGGAATGAAGATAGTCCCGGCTCACCAGGCCAACCGGGCGTTATTTTTTCAATCGCTCAGACTGTTCTTAAAGCATCATGTAAAATATGCTTGGCCGGTCTAAAAGGTTGCATTTTATTTTATTGTTTTTATTAAAAATTTTCATCTTTCAGCCGTCGCGCTTTATAAATACGACTTGTTCATTTGAACCGGCTTATAATGTAAAGGATAAGGCTGATCAGCAGACTCAATAAAAGGCTGGTGCCGAGAGGGAAATACACTTTAATATTTTTATTTTCAATTAAAATATCCCCCGGCAATCGTCCCAACAAAGGGATTTTGAACCCAAGTTTTAAAACCAATCCGCCTAACACAAAAAGCCCCCCTAACACAATCAGCATTTTGCCCAATTATTAAACGCACATCCTCTTTCCAAATCAAAAAAAAAAAAAAAAACACGGCCGTATTATCTCAAACCTTGTTGCTTCCTGCAAGAAACAAGACGCCTTCTTTTTCCCTTTCCTGCGCTTCCCCTTTACTTCACATATCGCTTGCCTTTACCCTTCTGCTGATTCATAATCGTCTCTTCTCAATCCGGAGGAGACACCATGTTGGAAACCTTAATCGCCAATTACGGCTATTTGGCTATTTTTGTAGGCACCTTTTTTGAAGGTGAAACCATCTTGATTTTAGGCGGTTTTGCCGCCCATCGCGGCTACCTTTTACTGCCCTATGTCATCCTGTTGTCCTTTTTGGGAGCTACGGCTGGGGATCAATTTTACTATTTTCTTGGCCGCAGTAATAAACAGCCCTGGTTTTTAAAAAAGCCCGTTTGGCAACCACGTATTCTAAAAATCCAGCAATGGTTGGATAAACTTAAAATCCCCCTCATTATTGGTTTTCGCTTTTTTTATGGCTTCCGTACTTTGACCCCGTTTGTCATCGGCATGAGCGGCATCCGCCCCCGAATATTCATCCCGCTTAATCTGCTCGGGGCATTGCTATGGTCTTCTATTTTTGGCGTACTTGGTTACCTTTTTGGCACGGTGCTGGAGAATCTGTTTACCAACATCAAGCACTATGAACGGGAAGTGTTTTTAGCTATTTTATTACTCAGTGTCATCATTGGTATCACCGTCTCCCTGGTGAAACACTGGCGCGCCCGGCACCGATAATTTGTGGGGGACAGGCATGCCTGTTCCCTAATGCTGCAACCACCCCAGCCTCACGGTTGGCCCAGCACCCTTTCCAACCCCAAACAACTCAACCGCCCCTGTTGATCCTGTTGCTTGGCGTGGTGAAACATCAATAAAAAAAGGCATCTGCTTCTATTCCCTTTTAGCCTTAGTCATTATCCTAATAAAGGAGATACCATTTCCAACCCATCCTTGCCTATCCCTTCCCATGCCCACAGCTCCCAGGTTTACTTTAAAATCCAAGGAGGCATTATCATGGACTTACAACTGCATAATAAGGCTGTTTTGATTACAGGTGCATCCAATGGCATTGGCCGGGCCACGGCGCGTGCTTTTGGCCGTGAAGGATGCCGGGTGTTGGTGGTGGACAAAGACCGCGAAGGTGGCGAGGAAACGGCGCGGCTTATCACCGCCGATAACGGCCAGGCCCTATTCAAGCAGGTTGACGTTTCTTCCGGCCAGGAATTTAAAGCTGTCGTGGATTTTATTCTGGATAAATACGGTACTTTGGACATCCTGGTGAATAATGCCGGCATTGAAGGTGAACAAGCCCCTATTGATCAGAGCAGCGAGGAAAATTGGGATAAAGTTATCGGCGTGAACCTAAAGAGTGTGTGGTGCGGTATGAAATGGGCTATTCCCCACATGGTCAACCGCGGAGGGGCCATTGTCAATGTGGCTTCCGTGGCCGGATTGGTAGGCTTCCCCGGGCTTCCGGCTTACAATGCCTCCAAGGCAGGTATTATTTTACTGACCAAAACTGCTGCCTTGGAAAATGCGAAGACCCATGTGCGGGTTAATGCCGTATGCCCCGGTGTGATCAAAACCCCGATGGTGGAACGCCTCACCAAGGGTAATAAAGAAGCGGAAGCACAATTCGCGGCCATGGAACCTGTCGGACGGATGGGACTTCCTGAAGAAGTTGCGGAAGCCGTCTTGTGGCTTGCCAGCGCTTCAGCCAGCTTTGTTACCGGACACGCCATGGTGGTCGACGGCGGGCTGACCGCGCAATAGCGGGCCTACCTGAAATCAGGCCGGCCATGGTTTAAGGTTTCTCGAGCACAGCCACCCGCGCCCCAAAGCGTTGGAATTGTTGTAAAACTTTAAATCCCTGCGCTTTGGCCAAAATGAGGGATTGTTCAAATTCCTCCCAGATGACATGCCCTTTGGGTTCGGCCACGAGACACTTGGTTTGAGGTTTTAAGGCAGCGTAGATCTCACTGAAAAAGACCGCCTGGTCTGGTACTTCATGCACTACCGCCAGAACGAAAGCAAAATCAATGGTGCCTTCCAAATCTTCAATTTGAAGGGAGGCTACCGTGCATTCCCTCAAGTGCAAACGTTCCAGCAGCCCTGCCTTTTGCGCGCGTTTTTTCAAAACATCCAACATAGGTCTTTGGAGGTCGATGCTGATGACCCTGCCTTCCCCCCCCACCAAGCGGGCTGCCGGCAGGCTGTAAAAACCCATGGCACAGCCCGGTTCAAGCACTGTCATGCCCTCCTGGATATAAGGGCCCACTATTTTCACGGGGTTTTGAAACAACTTTCTTAAAGGGCTGACCATGAGACGACCCGCCCATACAGGACACACATCTTCTGCCATTATTGCCCTCCTTTCCGCCAGGCGTTGACCAAGGAAATCCCTTTGCCGGCAGCGCGCCTTCAGGGGTTTAAAAACCCGTCCGATAATAATATTGGCTTTCGCCGCCATGGGCATCCTATTTTTCCGAGGCAATTGATGGACACTGAATTTCATGCCGAAGACAGCGACTATTGCTATAATATAGATATTTCGGGCACCTGCAATCTGTGTTGCCCTTCCTGCCCCCGCGGCAATGAACAGCAGCATCGGCACGGATTTATGGACGTCACCCTATATGAATCTGTTCTCAAGAAAATCAAGATGGAAACCCCGGCCAAAACCACCCAACTCGCTTTGTTCAATTGGGGAGAACCGCTTTTACATCCCCAACTGCCCAGGATGATCGAAATGGCCAATCATTATGGTTTGCCGCCCTTCATTTCCACCAACTTGGTAAGAGCCCTCAATTTAAAAACCTTGGTTCAGGCCGGGCCGCGGGCCCTGCGCATTTCCCTTTCCGGCACCACACCCGGAATATACGGACAAACCCATGCCGATGGCAATCTATGGCTTCTCAAATCCAACCTTTATCAGCTTAAAGCCTTGATGGAACAATTAGAAGCTGCTTTTCCTGTTGAGCTGTATTTTCTTAAGTATGGTCACAATATGGGGCGGGATTATGACCAAGCCAAGGCCTTGGCTGAGGAATTGGGATTTGGGTTCGAGGAACGGTGGGCTCTGGTGATGCCCTTGGAAAAATTGCTGGCCTATTATAACGGCGACCGGACATCGCTGCAGACATTGCTGGACCTGATGGTGATTAAGCCGGAAGAATTCAAAGAGCTTAGCGCCGAGCTTAAAGCGCAATACCAGGATTGTACGTTCCGGTCTGGGCAAACCGTCATTAATTTTGACGGCAGCGTGCCTTTGTGCTGTGCCGTCTATTCTCCCAAGCATTTTATCCATCCCAATTTCCTTGCCGTCAGCCATTTCGAACTTCAGCTGCTCAAATACAATCATGACCTATGTCAACAATGCATGGCCCACCACGCGCATATCAGTTATGCCTATGGTCCCATGGCCCGGTTGGATGCCTTGGGCCTTGCCCGGGTAGGCCGGGCGTAAAAACCTGATTCCATTGTTGTTCAATAACCAACCATCACGCTTGAACCGCCGGCAATGGCGGGACCGTTTATTGGGCCGGCCGTTAAAGCCGGTGATTGTACTCTCCCATACCCCACCTCAAGGCCTGCATGAGGATGGCTCCAGCTATCATGAAGGGTTTAACTGTTTCCACGAGTTTATTCGTCTGGTCAAGCCCATCCTGTGGCTGCACGGCCACATCCATTTGCAGTCTTTTACCCAAATGCAAACCACCAGAATCGAGGAGACCCTGGTGGTTAATGTTTATGAATTTAAAGTGATGACGATCAAGGACAATGACATCGAGGTGGGTTATCAGGTGGGGTAAAGCAAATTCTAATATTTGCAGAACCTGCTTTCAATATTTGAATTAATAACCAACAGCGATCCAATTAAACGTTGAATTAATGGGGTAGCCATCTACTGAAAATGAGGTGGTGGTCGGAGCGGCCATCAACGAAACAACTGCCGGCTCTATTCCCTGGCAAATCACAATAGGCGGTTGTGTAAAACCACAGCCAGATAAACTGATGGTGGCCAACCCACTGCCATTGAGCGTTCCTGTACCGCTTGCAATTTTAGTATTATCCCGGGGAGTCGTGTTATTTTTAACATAAACAATAGG
>CAYVTN010000206.1:0-5892 GCA_964454395.1 uncultured bacterium
CAGGGTTTTAACTTCAAGACGTTCCAGAGCATAAGGCAACAACCGTCCCGCTTGTATGGCCTGCACATCGAGCACGATGTTTTCCACCGCCACATCCATTTTTTCAAAGGGCACGCCCAGCGGCTTGTGTTTAAAATCGCCGATCAGACCCCGGCCGGCGCTGACCCTGATGGTTTTGAAATGTCCTGCCAGGGTATCTTGCGGACTGTAAGGATCGATCAAAACGGTTAAATCACCGGCTTGCCGGATATAATCGCCGAGCAGTTTCTTCAGCCGGGTATGCAGCAGGGCTATCACCGCCGGGGCATCCAGTCCGGCGGCAGGAGGCGCTGTGCGTTGATACAAGCGGGCCTGGCTGCCGTCGGGCAATTCATAGCGCTGCAACAAGTGAAAGCGGCCGGCTTCAGCGCTGGCGCTGTTGAAAAGGGCTTCCGTAATGGCCGTCTGGCGCTGAATTAAAAAAGGCAGTCCCAGGCCTCCGGTTTTGGTCACCGCAAAATCGGTGAACGCCGGCCAATTGGTGATGGAGGACACCTGCACGGCGTGGGGATGGCGCGTCTCTTCGACTGCAAAGGTAACCCGGGTAAAAGAGGCGGCATCAGGAATGACACGCAACAAAGGCACTCTTCCCCCTGACTGTCCGGCCCGCTTCACGTCGGCCAAGATCTTGTCCAGGGGCCAGCGGCGGGGATCAGGCGCCTGGGACTCCACCACCGGCAATTTCCCTCCGAATCCATTTAACACGCGGTGGACCGGCCCGGCGTATGCCCCCACATGACTGTAAACCATCTGTAAACTCAAGACCACGGCCAGGATGATGATCAGAGGTTGGCGCCGATCCTGTTTGAGCTGCTGCAGCCACAGCAAGCTGATCAGACCAAACACCGGTAAAAGCGGCATGGTATAACGCCAATCCTTGTTACGAATCAAGGTAAGGATCAGGCAAGGCAGGATGACCCATAACCATGCCGGCATAACCGCCTTTCTTTTAATCATGGCCCACCCAAACCCCGCCAGGGCCAGAAGCCCCGCAGGCAGGGACAATTGCTTTAAAACCGCCAGGGGGTAATAAATCCAGGCCTGAATGGTGAGCAAGGCAGGATCATTTTCCAAAGCACCCCGGTCGTACAGATAACCGGAAGTGTTTTTTATCAACTTGATCAGATGAAGCGCATACCAGGGAAAAGCAATCACCATGGTAATCCCATAGGCCAGGAGCAAGTTAAGCCACATCCGCCCCCGCTGTTCAGGCGTCTTGAAACTCATGAACACCACGGTGATCAGCGGTGGCAAGGCCAGAAAAAAAAGCGCGCTCCATTTGGTCAGCATGGCCAGACCAAAAGCCAGGCCATAGATCAGGGCCCAACGCCATTCCCGAAAATGGCGGCTGTGGTCAAAGGC
Source organism: uncultured bacterium (assembly GCA_964454395.1). Taxonomy (GTDB): domain Bacteria; phylum Oederibacteriota; class JAAXVQ01; order JAAXVQ01; family JAUVAV01; genus CAVQBK01. The sequence goes on from CAYVTN010000206.1 coordinate 1,402, forward strand.
CCAAATGCCCAGCAACACGTAAAAGGTTAGGGGTATATCGAGCATGAAGAGTTTTGACTGAAGGCTGACCAACGCCGAGGTCAAAAATAAATAGCAGGCCATGATGCCGGTATCCGGACTTTTCCAACGCCGTCCCATGGCCAGCAAAAGCCCCATGATGGCCGTGAGATAAAACACATTCAGAAAAGCGGCTACATCAGGCTGAGGCCCGGTGATGTGGAAAATCAGACCGGTCAGCCATTCCGTCAAGGGAGGATAAAAATCGGATTGCGTGAAAAAAGCGGCCAGCCCCGCCAAACCATGGCCCAACCAGGCATGGTAATAACCGACGGCGCCCAAATAATGGATGGACTCATCCCAGGCAAAAGGCTTATGGTCCATAAGCAGCCAACAATAATTGGCAAGCAAAAGCAGTATCACCAGCAACCCGGTTAACCGGATTTGCAAAGGAGACATAAACTGATGGTAAGGCCGGGGAGCAGGCTCGCCGGGGACGAGCCTTGCCAGGAGATTAACCGGTTTACTCTTGACCAGCACTAATTTTCCATTTTTAAATTGCAGCACTGCTTCCCTCGATAATCAGCCCCTTATTCCAGGGGTCAAAGTGGCCTTCTTCCGGCCGTGGCAACGTCCGGCTTTAGGGCATGATCACTGATCTTGACTGGTTGGACGGTGGTCAGGACCGCTTGGATGATCTGGCTTTGGCTGAGGCCGCTTTTTCCCTGCGGCCCGGTTTTGCGCTTTTGGAAACGGTTGCTTTAACCGCTTTGTTAACACCCTTGAGCGCTTTGGACTGCCCCGCTTTTTTGCCGGCGCCTTTGGACTTGGCTTTGCCCGTGGGCACGGTTTTTTTGGTTTTTTTAGGGGACTTCGGTGCTTTTCTTTTTTTAACCGCTTTAACCTTCTTGCCGGTTGTTTTCTTGACGGACGGCGCGGCTGGAACCACCACGGCTTGGCGCGCCTGTTCTTCGCTGTAAGCCGGATTTTTGACCGTGTTTTCCAGGCGGTCCATGATCATGCTGGTCAGCACCAGATATTTAAGTATTTGCGGCGGGTCGTGAAGCACACTGTCCTTGTAGTCCAGGATGGCTTTCATCACCGAGACCGTCCCCACCAGCAACAGGCCCAGGCTTTCCAATTCCTCCCGCAGCCGAGGACCGCTCAGATCAGGCAGCAGCAGATAAGGTGTTTTTTGGGTGAAGAGGTTGATGACTTCATAGTAATGGTCTTTGGCAAGGCCAGTCTTTTGGTGCAGTTCTTCCAAAATCAGGTTTTGCGCGGTTTTAAGGCAGGCCTGCATGTCCCCTCTGAGAAACTGGCCTTTGGTTGGGGTGGCCACCGACTCGGTGAGCAGCATGGCGCCGAACAGGGCTTCCAAATCCTCTACCGTGGGTCTGCTCACGGTCCGGCTTGACGGAACGGCGGGCTGCAACAAACTTTGAATTTTTTCCTCCACCCTCTGCCGTTGGGCCATGTCGTCCAGGCCGCATTTAATGCTTAAGTTCAGGTGGTCCGGCCTTTTAACCAAATGAAATTTAATGTTCATGCCCTTGATCCAATGATTGCTCAGCATCATCTGATGAAAACTTTCCCAGACTTCGGGCGCCATAAAGGTGTTAACGTGGCGCCAGGGCTTTTCCTCGGTCCGCCGTTTTAATTGACTGTCCTCCATGATGATCTCAAACAGAGTGTCTTCATCGTAGGCCATCTGGTCAATCACCGCGGCCAGGATTCCCTTCCAATCTTCCAGGCCAAAGGCCGGCTCGAGCCGGAAACTCTGATCAATCTGATACTTCTCCATCCTGTGCCTCCTTTGCGTTCAAGCCCGCCACCTGCCGGTCCAGCGGAGAAAAGCATAGGACAGCAGTATGACTGAGGGGGTGACTGGCCCGATGGTGATCACCGGGCGATGCAATTGCGGGTGTTTCGGAAACCATTTTTTGAAGGGATGAGAACATATCTTGGTCATAATCTTATTGTAACGAAGAGAGGATAAACTTGCCAGAAATTTTGTGAACTTTTGTAAACTTTTTAAACCTTTACTCAACTTTAGCAAATTTTCTTTTTCGGGCCCTCAGATCGGGATAAGGTGGTGGTTGTGTCCCGACGGGTAAGCTTTTCCAAGTGGCCCACCCTTGATTTCAAGGCTTTTGTGGCAGGAGCCCAAGGAGATGGGCCCCAGGTTTATCCCGCGCATGCTGGGATTTATTGCACTAACCTGCTTTTTGGCCCGAAAAAGCAACTTTGCTGAAGTTGAGACCTTTAAAGAAAATGCTTCCCCAGAGTACAGGTAAGCCTGTACCCCGCAGCAGAAAATAGATTTATCTTTTTGTCGGGCTTCAACGCGTAGTAAAGAATCTTGCCTCTTGGATTAGGCAACAACTGCAGGATCGGGTTTGGCTTTGCAAGCGGCCTGGGATCATGTACAATAACGCCACTTCATCCTAAGCAGGTGCTATTTTATGCAACCTTCATCTTTGATTGTTATATTGGTGCGGCCCCAACTTGCCGAGAACATCGGCGCTGCGGCCAGAGCCATGGCCAATTTCGGACTGAACCAAATGCGGCTGGTCGCACCCCAGGCCTATGACAAGACTGTGGCTGCCAAAGTGGCTTGTCACGGCCGTCCAGTGTTGGACCAGGTGCAGGTGTACACCACCCTGCGGGAAGCTCTGGCGGACTGCGTGTTTTCAGTGGCCACGTCCCGCCGTCTGCGCCGGGTCAAGCTGCCGCCACTGACTCCTAAAAACGCAGCCGGGAAACTTGTTGATCTGGGCAGCCGGCAACCCGGCGCCCTGGTTTTCGGGGCCGAACGGGCCGGCCTGACCAATGAAGAAATTTATTTATGTGACACGGCTTCCACCATCCCCACGGCCAAGGAAGGCAGCCTTAACCTGGGCCAGGCGGTGCTGCTTTATCTTTATGAATGGTTTCTGGCCGCTCATCGCGGCGAGGTCACGCCATCTCCGGAATGGTCGCGATTGGCCACCTTTCAGGAAAAACAGCAAACGTTTGATCTGCTCGATCAGTTGCTGCAAAAAAGCGGCTATCAGCCTATGGCCCGGCTGCCCGAATTCAGCCGTAAGGTAAAATATCTCTTCGAAAAACGCGCCTTAAGCCGCCGCGAAAATCAGATTTTGCTTAAATTATTGCGTTTCTTGGAAAAACTGGGTTAACAGGACAATATAATTATGCCTATTGTCCCCACGTCACCAGGCTGGTTTCAAACCGGTGTGCCTGGAGATCATTCTTGGGCAGCACCCTTACGGTCAGCCCGAAATTGCCGCTGTAATCACAGGGAATCATGCCTTCATAATTCAAATGCTTGCCTTCGGCCTTGCCCAGCGGCTGCATGGTCACCGTATCGGTATTCACCATGTTGTAATTGCCGTCCACCCGGCCAAAAACGATTTCCACCTGCACATCATCCGGGGTCAGCAGCCCCAAGGCCACGGTGGCATTGACCTTTACCGAACTGCCCACCTCAAACTCCTTTGAATCCTCGGCCATCACTTTTTCCACAGCCACTTTATTCCATGATTTGTACACTTTTTCTTTCCAGGCGGCATAGGTCTTGACGGCACTGCTGTTATCGGCTTCCAATTTGTGCAGTCGTTCCATTTGTTCAATGTACAGGTTTTCGGTGTATTCCGAGACCATGCGGTTGGTGTTGAACACCGGTCCCAGGGAGGTCATGGATTTCTTGATTTTTTTGATCCAGTTTTCCGGAATATTGTCGGGCCCGCGGTCATAGAAGAGCGGAATGATTTCATTCTCCAGAATTTGATAAAGGGAAGCGCTCTCCACCTTGTTCTGGTATTCCAGGTCATCGTATTCCTCGCCCCGTCCGATGGCCCAGCCATTCTCACCATTGTAGCCTTCGTCCCACCAGCCGTCCAGAATGGAACAGTTAAGCCCGCCGTTGAAAATGGCTTTCATGCCCGATGTGCCGGAGGCTTCCAAAGGCCGGCGCGGATTGTTAAGCCAAACGTCCACGCCCTGAAGCAGGTAATGGGCGCAGTTGAGGTCATAGTCCTCGAGGAACACCACATGCCGCCGCAGTTCAGGCCTGCGGGCGTAATGGACGATTTCCTGGATCAGACGCTTGCCCGGTTCATCATGGGGATGGGCCTTGCCGGCAAAGATGAATTGGACGGGCCGGTTTTTGTTGTTCACCAGATTTGCAAAACGTTCAATATCGCGAAAAATCAAGGTGGCCCGCTTGTAGGTGGCGAAGCGCCGGGCAAATCCAATGGTCAGGGCCTCCGGATCGAGCACCTGGGTCGCAACCTCCATTTCATGGTCCGCCACACCCCGTGATTTCATTTGTTCCCTGAGGCGGCGGCGTACATAACCCACCAGCCGTTCCCGACGGCGTTCATGGGTGCGCCATAATTCAGCCGAGGGGATGGCCATTACCCGTTCCCAAATACGCTGGTCCCCCGGTTCCTCCACCCAGCGGGGCCCCAGGTAACGCTGAAACAGTTCGGA
>CAYVTN010000207.1:0-5825 GCA_964454395.1 uncultured bacterium
CTTTGGACACGTTCCCTGCCGCCAGGGGTTGAGAAGACCGCAGGGCATCACCCCTAATCCCAAAGGTTTTCGAAGCTGCCAGAGGCGTCCCTTTTATATAATATCCATTCCGGGCGGGGCTGAGGGGCGTCCTCGCGGTCGGCGTGAGTCGAGTCCCAATTTAAACCCGAAAAAGAAAATGGACCCAAGGTGGGCTGCCAAATAAAAATCAGATGGTGGATTTAGGGACGGCAGACGGCTCACTTTTATAGGCCTAGCGGCCGGCCGGGGCGTAGAGATCAACCTATCACTTCGCCGCCTCATCCGTATCCTGGCAAGTTACGGAGGCCATACGCCGGGATAGCGATAAGGTCGTCTCGGTCAACATAAGGCTTCCCATGGACAGTGAAGTGCTATCCTTTCATTCCCAGGATACTCGCCAACGCCAGGCCTGGGGATTGTTGTCCAGCATGTCCATGCGGATGTTTTTGGCGCCGGCCGTCTCCAGGATCACCCGGTAGTGGCCCATGGCCATTTCCCGCATGGGCCGCGGCATGTCCGGAAAATTATTTACGACCAGTTCGATGGTGCGAGGAGAAATTTCCTTCACAGCCGCATTGCCGGTGTTGTAATAGGCCCTCCAAATGTTGGCGGCCCTCTTAAATATGAATTGGATGGAAGGAACCCTAAGGAAAAACCTGTAAACTCCCGAAAAGCTCCTCTTGGCCAGGAGTTTCCCCAGGCTGGTCATGGGTACCGTGTCTCCGGGGAATAGAAAATCGGCCGCAGCCTGGTAAATGGCCATCTGTTTTTCGACTTCCGTCCAGGAGGTCGCAAGAATGGTATCATATAAATTCTGCACCTCCGGTGAAAGCGTCTGATAAAACCGTTTTTCCGACTCCGGGCCGAGTTCACGAAAATACCGGCGGAGCGCCACAATATCGGTCCCTTTGGTTTTGGCCATGGGATAAACCTCACGCTAAGTTTATTCCAAAATATTATCGGTAAAAAAACGAAGGCCTAAAGATTGAAGCTTTACGGAATTATCGATAGCCTAAGAGACAGTTACTTTCTGAATAGGATTGTAATTAACCTGGCGGCAGGTATCCGGCTTCAGTTTTTTTTAACCGGGACACGGCGCTTGTCCCGTGTATACGGTCTGCCCCACACCTGCCGCAGGCCAGACCTTCACTTCCCTGCACCGCCGGAATGGGGTGGACCGGCTACCGAGATGAGCCAATGTTCCGGATGAAGATACCTCTGCGCCGCTTCAACCATGTCCCGGTAGGTCACGGCCTTAATGCTCTTGGGATAGGTGGTGAGGTAATCCCAACCCAGGCGATAATAGGCAATTTCCCTATTGAGAAAAGCCAAGCCGTTGTTGGTCTCCAGAGTGATCACCAGCTGTCCGGCCAGCTGGCTTTGGCTGTCTTCCAGTTGCTGCCGGGATAATTTGGAATCCTGCAAATGCTTCACTTCCTGTTTGGTCAGGACAATGGCCTGATCCACGCTCTTGGGATCGGATTGAAAAACCACCACCCACGGGCGCTGGCCCTTGGAAACTTTCAGGTAGGAATAAATACCATAGCTGAGTCCGTGCTCATCGCGGACCACTTTCATGAGCTGACTGGACAACCCCGAGCCACCCAGGACCTGGTTGGCCACCAATAACTTATAATAATCAGGATCAAGCCGGCTGAGACCTTCCTGACCCAGCACGGTCATGCTCTCGTGCTTGCCCTTCATGGCGGTCATTTTGCGTTCGGTTTTGGTTACTTTGGCCATGTTAATTTCAGGCGCGCTTTGGGCTTGTCCCTGCGGCCAGGCAGCAAATAGTTTTTGCACCAATGTCCTGACGACCTGGGGATTAAAATCGCCGCTGATGGAAATGATGGTCCGCTCCGGAGTGATCATGCGCTGATGGTAGTCCAGAAGGGCGGCCCGGGTGATGCCCGGCAGGCCGGCGGCTGCCGTCAGGATGGAACGCCGCATGGGATGGCCGGCAGGATAAGCCAGGTCATAAAAGCCCTTCCAAGCCTGCAGATTGGCGCTGTCCTGGGCCAGACGGCATTGGGCCAGCAGTTTTTCCCTGGCTTTGGCCAATTCCTTTTGCGGAAAAACGGGATGCATGAGGCAATCGGCCAGGGAGGTCATCAGCAATTTCAGATCGCCCGACAAGGCTTCGCCGTCGATATTCAGATATTCCAGCTGCGCCTGAAAAGTTAAATCCGCACCTTTGAACTCCAGGGCTTCGGCCAATTGATCCGCGGTTTTGTTTTTAGTGCCCTTGGTCAGCATCCGGCCGTGCAGCAAGGCCAGCCCCGGTTTATCCTCGGGCTCATTAATCATACCGGCATCCACCAGCCCCGAAAGAACCACCATGGGGTTGCTGTGGTTGACTTGCATGATCACTGTCAGCCCATTGGGCAGCGTCACCTCTTTGCGCAGCGCGGTTTCAATAAACGCCGGGGCAACCTGGCCGGCCGTGCTTTGGCTCATGCCGGGCACGCCCGTGGCGCGCAAGTCAAGTTTGGCCGGCTGACGGTAATATTCCACCACGCCCGTATCGGGCCTCACCGGACCAGCGGCTGCAGTGGGGGTCAGGGGAATAAACCTGCCCATGGTCATGTTGGCTTCGGTCAGATAGGTTTTGGCTGCAGCCTGGATTTGAGCCCGTGTGACCTGGGCCACTTTCTCGGGATAAGTTTCCGCCCGGGCATAATCACCGGCCACAGTCTCATAATAGCCCAGCAACATGGCCTGGTCGGTTAGGCTGTCCTTGGCGTAAACAAATTGGGCCTTGGTCTGGTTGATCACCCGCTGGAATTCTTCTTTGGTGAGCAGGTTGGTCCTGGTCTTCTCAAACTCGCGAAAAAGGACTTTTTCAATCGCTTCCAGCGAGGTTTGGGGTGTGACTACTACGGAAAAAGACCAGATGCCCTTGTCCACCATTTCCAGGGGATTGGCGGACACATCACTGGCCATACCGGTTTCCACCAGGGCCTTATACAACCGGGAGGTGTGGCCTTTGACCAGAACATCGTTGAGCAGGGTCAGGGCGTAGTGCACATCGCTGGTGGCGGGCGGGATTTTAAAATTAAGACGCAGCATTTTGGCCGGGCCGTTGTCATGCATGTCCAGCCTGGTATTCCGGGCGTTCAACTCGGCAAGAAATTTCATGGGGGCCGGCTCAGGACCGCTCGGGATGGGGCCAAAATAATGCTTCACTTGCTTGAGCACGCCATTTTTAGTTACGTCTCCCACAATCACCAGGGTGGCATTATTGGGCTGGTAATAGAGGTTGTAAAAAGCTTTCAGCTCCGCGGCCGTGAGCTTCTCCACCTCGTTTCGCCATCCAATAACCGGCCGGCGGTAGGGATGGGTTTCCCAGGTATGGGCATTGACCAATTCGCGCAGCCGGACCTGGGGATAGTTGCGGTTGCCGTCCAACTCGGATAGGACAACCGTTTTTTCCGAAGCCACTTCCCGGTCTTCCAGAATGGCGTGGCGCATACGGTCCGACTCGATATCCAGGGCCAGGGTAAGCGCCGACTTGGGCACGGTCTCGTAATAGGCGGTATAATCGTAACTGGTAAAGGCGTTCTGCTGGCCGCCGGTGCGCCCCACCAAGCGGGAGATTTCGCCTTTGCCGAATTTCTTCGTGCCCTTGAACATCATATGTTCCAGAAAATGGGCCAAGCCCGATTGCCCGGCCGGTTCATTGCGCGCCCCCACCTTGTACCAGATAAACACCGAGACCACCGGCGCGGCGGGCACCGGTTTGATGATGACTTTCAAGCCGTTTTGGAGAGTCACTGTTTCAATGGGATTTTGCATGGCTGCCTCGCTTTTCATTAGACTTAAGCCCATGACCAGTATCATGGTCATGAGCAGAGTGTTTAAGATTTTCATGGTCTGTCTCCTCTTGGTAGGCCGTGGAAAGCCATCCCCGCCCCCGGCGGGGGATTTCATTATTTGATCAATTTAAGTTGTTGGACGTTTTGCGTTGGCGGAACTACTGCCGTCCCTTCACCTGCAAATAAAAGAATTTTGCCGTATTCGCCGTCATAGCCGGCCACGGTCCGTACTTGTCCATTGCGCATGCGCTGCACGGCTTCTCTAATCCTGCCATTACTCAAAGCTTCAATGTCATCCAAAGGGGTGCGGATCAATAATTCCAGTTCACTAATGCCTTGGTCCAGCATGCGGTCCAATTGCAATTGCACGGCTTTGGATGCCGGCCGCTTGCCCATGGCTTCGCCAATGACTTCTTCCAGGGGCACCAGGTGAACACTGGGCAGGGCGCCCTTGGGCCTGTACCCTTCGGACCGGTCGGCCAGCATTTCCAGGCGCGATGCCACACCGTTGGTCAGAGGCCTCTGGCAAACCGGACAAAGGCCTTCCAGCTTTAAAAAGTCAGCGGGCGACACGGGCATTTTGCATTTACTGTGGCCGGGCCAATGATACTTGCCTTCTTCCGGAAAAAACTCCACGGTGAAGCGCAAGGTGGTGTCGGTCTTGTCCCACAAGCCCTGGCTCAGGCTCGCCCATGTCAAAGGAGAGGCAAAAGCATTGCATTCCCGTCCTATTTTGGACGGGGAATGGGCATCGGAGTTGGAAATGATGGTAAAACGATCCAGTTGGGACAGGCGCCAGTTCATCTCCGGATCAGAGGAGAGCCCGGTCTCAATGCCGCTGATCATGTCCATCTCTTCCTCAAAACATTCTTCCAGACTGTCAAAGCCCGACTTTTCACCAAGTACGGAAAACCAGGGTGTCCAGATATGGGCGGGAATCATAAGGGTCTGGTCATCAATGGCGCGCACCAGCTGGACCAGGGCTTTGGCCGGCAGGCCCAGGATGGGCCGGCCATCGGAGGCAATATTGCCGCGCCGCGCCAGGGCGCGGTTGATTTCCTGGGCGCTTTCCAGGGAACGCGCAATGGTCAGCATGTGCACCCGCCTGGTCCTGCCCCCTTGCTTGTAAATGTGCGACGTTTCCACCGTGGGCACGAACAATACGCCGTCATCATAGCCGCGCACCTGGTAAAACCCGCTGGGATGAGGCTCGAGATGGTCTTTTAATTCCTGGAAATATTGGGGATGGGTAAAGTCACCGGTGCCCAACAGGCCGATGCCCTTGCGCTTGGCCCAATAGTGCAGGGCCGTCACTTCCATCTGGGGCGATGTGGCCCTGGAGTATTTGGAGTGAATGTGCAAATCCGCAAAGACCAGCTTTTCCTTGCCCAGGCTTAAATCGCGGACACAACCGTAAGCGTTATTTGTGGTCATCAATGGATACCAAAACTTTCTTCTTCAACGTCAGCTTATCGAGGGGAGGTTTGCTGAAGATGGGGTTGATAGATTTTTTTATACCATATAGTAATGGCCTTGGCGATGGCAAAAAAGCCAACACCTCCGTAGGCCAGGAGTACGACCATGGTGGAAATACGAGCCACTTTAAAACTCATCTCATTGCTGATGGATTTATAAAAATAGAGTTTCAGCTGGGGCATGAGCCACCAGGACCAGACCAGGAGCCAGGTCCACCCACCGGCCAGGTAGCCGAAAAAGCGTTTAAGCAAGGACGTGGGATGATCGGGCAACCGGCTTACGCCCAACAGGTAGTACATGCCTTTGGCGCTGCCTTGCAGCCAGTCCACAAACGCGGGCCGCCATACCAGCACGACCAGCACAGCCAGATACAACCAGATCAATATGGAAATTCCATAATATAACCCATCCCAAAGGGACATATTTAATACTCCTGTAGATGATTTATCAATACATATCACTCAAAATTTTTCTTGTGCTATGGCGGTAAAACATCGCATTCAATGCAGAAAT
>CAYVTN010000208.1:0-5783 GCA_964454395.1 uncultured bacterium
GTTTTCTTCAATGCCGCCCGAGGGTAAGATCACAACCCTTGCAAAGGTTTTAGTTAAAATGACCTTTCCACAACAGGAACTAGCTATGCCCTGTTGAGGTGTCATTTAAGGTTGGTCTTCATGCGTCATGGCTGCAAAGGGCGCGGTGACACAAAGACGGATGTGGTCAATAGCCTTACGGTCACATCTTCCCCAACTGATGTCATCGGAAGGATCGAGCGCCTCAAGCGGAGGTATGACTTGGTGAAAAATCAACATCTGCTCAAAATAATGGCCCCGAAAACAGCCGTCACCGGCAATCATTTTATCGGATTTGGGGATATTTTGCCTAAAGGTCTTTTGCCAAAAGGTGCGGAGATAAAAGCCCTGGCCGGACAGCGTCGGTTGTGCTTCCATAAGTTTTTTAATCACCACTGCGTGAAGATTAAGAAGGTTAAACATTGATAATCCACTTCATGAAAACTGAAGGACCTGTAAAAGTCCTTTGCCCGGGTTGTTTCCAACCTTGCCCCTCAAGGATTTAAAAGCAAAAACCGCACCAGCCGTAATTATAAAAAATCAAGGTCATTTTGGCCAATCTTTTTTGGGATTGAGGCATATTTGCCTGGTTGATGCTTTTTTGCCCCACTTCAATGATAACCTTAAAATAATAACTTGCATGATTTCAATTTTTTTCAATCATCAAAATTGGCATGGATGATGCTTAATATGCATAGTGCTTTTTATACTTAATGGGAGGAAGATTATGAAAAAGCTGATGTCGTTATGCCTGTTTTTGGTTTTTATGGGCAGTTTGGTTCTGGTTGGAAGTTTGTCTGCCAATGCTGCAAGCCAGACCAACAAAGAGGCCACTGTTTCCGATGAAGCCACGGAACCTGCGCTGGAAGACATGACCTCCGATGAGTCCACTCCTGATCCTGCCATGGATAATGAAGATCAGGACATGAATTCTGACGACAGTTATGATCAAGGGACCACGGATGATACGGAAATCATGGACAATCCGGACGAAGAACAACAATAATCTTTTATTCATTAAGAACAACGATGCCTTATGGAAAAAACGGACAAACTCAAACCATTAAATAAGAAAAAAAGCACCAAATGGTTGGGTACTTTTGATCAACACGATCAAGAAGAGGAAGACCTGGATCCGCAAGAGGAAGATTGGTATTTCGACAAGCCTGAACCGGATAAAAAATAGGTCGCTGCGCCAAGCACAATATCATGCATAGCCCTGGAGCCGAATGGCTTCAGGGCTTTATTTTTTTTTAGCCGGATCCCGTTCCAGAATGCGATAGAGGGTTCTGCGGTCAATGCCCAGGAGTTCGGCTACCCGGGACTTGTTGGGTTCCACTTTTTCCATCATCCACTGAATATAAGCCCGTTCCATCTGCTCCAGCGGCAGAAGCTGATGGGCGGCCACGCAAAAAACAAGGTCACCGGTGTTATTCTCCCTCTCCCGGGCAGACTCACCAATGGTCTCCTGAAAATCCTGAATGCTCAGCATGCCGCTGGTATTTAAAGCCACCGCCCGCTCCACAGCATGGGCTAGTTCCCTTACATTGCCCGGCCAATGATAATGTTTTAAGTGCTGTTCCACACTTTCATGGACAGCAATACGCTTCCCCTGATGATTGGCGGCTTTTTCAATGAAATAATCCAGCAGGATCGGAATGTCCGATTTGCGCTCCCGCAGCGGCGGCAAAGTGATGGTAATCACATTGAGCCGGTAATAAAGATCATGGCGGAATTTTTTTTCCTTCACCAAAAGGCCGAGCGGTTGATTGGAAGCCGCAATGATGCGGCAATTGATCTTAATGGGCTTGGACGATCCCACGGGCATCAGCTCTCCTTCTTCAATGACCCGTAACAGTTTGCTCTGCAAGGTAAGAGAGGTGTTGGAGATCTCGTCCAAAAAGCAGGTCCCCAGGGCGGCGGCCTCAAAAATGCCTACTTTGTGGTATTGGGCGCCCGTAAAAGCGCCTTTGACATGGCCGAACAACTCGCTTTCCAGCACGCCTTCCGCCAGGGCGCCGCAATTGACCGCCAAAAAAGGACCGGGCCGCCCGCTGGTTTGATGCAGCATTTTGGCCACCACTTCCTTGCCCGTACCGCTTTCTCCCTGGATCAACACGGTGGTGTTCAGGGGCGCTACCTTGGCAACCAGCTTATAGACTTCCACCATTTCCGGACTGCGGCCCACAATGGTGGGATGTTGCCCGCCTTGGGAGCGCACCATGCCCTTCAGTCGACGGTTCTCTTTGAGCAGGGTGGCTTGCTCCAAAGCGCGGTTAATGACCAGGCGCAACTGCTCCAGTTTAAACGGCTTGCTGATATAATCATACGCCCCTTTTTGAATGGCATCGATGGCGGTTTCCATGCTGGTAAAGGCGGTCATGACAATCACCGGTACTTCAATGCCGGCTTGTTTCAGGTTCTGCAGAACCTCGAGACCGTCCATGTCCCGCATCCGCAGATCGGTAATCACCAGGTCGGGGCATGTCTCCCGGATGATCTGCAAGCCCTTTTCACCATTGTCAGCCTCCAGAACACGAAAGCCGGCCGTAGTCAGCGCATCCGCCATGGACTCCAAATGGGAGTGGTCATCATCGATCACCAGTATGGTTTTATCAACTGCTTGGCTCATAGGTTATCCTTTTTCAGGGGCAGGCTGACGGTCACGGTGGTGCCTTGCCGCATTTGGCTGGCCACCTCAATCCTGCCCTGGTGGGATTGGACAATGTCCTTGCTGACCGCCAGGCCCAGCCCATTGCCCTTTTTAAATTCTTTGGTGGTAAAAAAAGGTTCGAAAATACGGTTTAATTTGTCTGCTTCAATACCCGACCCATTGTCGCTGATCGCAAAGACCAGATGATGATCATCATTGGTCAGGCGTAACTGGATGGTGCCGCGGTTTACCAGGGCGTCAACAGCATTGTTCAGCACGTTTAGAAACAATTGCTGTAATTGATCCTTGTCGCCCCAGATCAACACCCGGGCTGCCTGATTCTCAAGGCTCAGGCTGATACCCCGGGCGTCGAGAACCGGGCCAAGCAGGTTTTTCAATTCCGTCATCAGCCTGACGCCGTCAATGGCTTGATAGTGTGCGGGACGTCTGGTCCGGCCGAGGAGTTGCTCTACAATCGTGCAAACCCGCTCGATTTGTTGATAGGCTGTTTCGATTCTTTTACCCACTTGGTCCGGCAACCCGCCTTGTTCACGCACCAGTTGGAGATTGGTGGAAACCGCGCCCAAGGGAGACCCGATTTCGTGGGCAAAGGTGGCGGTTAACTGTCCGATCAGGGCCAGCCGCTCCGACTGCACCAGTTGCTTCTGGGTGGTGACCACCTGCAGGTTAAGGGCTTTAAGCTCCTCATTTTGGGTGGCTAAAAAGGCCGTGGCTTCGGCCACTTGATTTTTCAAATTTTCCTGCAACTTGGTGATCTGATCCAGCATGACATTCATTTGACGGCCCAGCTCCCCAAACTCTCCGGGCAATTTTTCATTGACCCTGGCTTCATGGTCGCCGTGCCGATAACGGGCCATCACTTGCAGCAAATGTTGCATACTATGGTAAATATTGGTTCGAAACAAGAGCATGACCGCACCTACCATAATAACCACAGTCACGATCAAAACCATGCGGCGTACCCTGCTTTGGACGTCGATCAGTTGTTTGAAAGACTTCAGGGAACTGGTCACGGACAGTACGGCAAGCGTGTGATTCGCCAAATGAATGGGGCGGGCGGTAATCATATGGCGTTTGCCGTCATCCTGCTCGATCATGAAGGTTATGGGAGCGTGCCGCCGAAAAACGTCTTCTTCCAGATCTTCCGGCGCCCGGACTTCATTGCTGTTGCTCATGGCCTGGACTACTTTGTGCCTGCGCTTGACAAAAACATCGGCCCGTATAATGCCGGCATAGTATTTGCGGGCCTGTTGAAAGGCGTTTTTAAGCTCATCCGTGGCCGTGAGGTCCAGAGTACCATCCAGGTTGTGGACGATCATCCGGGCTACCCGGTTGGTTTCGCCACCGATTTCGTTTTCCAGAGCCTGGACAGTACGCAGGTTGGTAATCAACTCACCGGCCCCCAAAATGCCGATAGCCATCAAAATCATAAGCAATAAAATACGCAACTGCAGGGACATGCGAAAGGTGCGGAAAACCATCGAGTTGGTCTCTTTCCGGTAATGGTCGTAGGCGATATTATCCTGCGGCGGACGTGGCTTAGCAATAAAAATAATATTATAATAGGGCATGGGTTATTTGTCCCGCGCATGCTTGTAGCCGGGGTCCGGTATAAGTCTTTTTAAAAGTGAACGTAGCTGGATTCCGGCTAAAATCATGCCGGAATGACGAGTAAGTATATAAAACAAATGTAAAGAAGCGTTGAAGACACTGCACGAGCTATTAAGGCCCCCAACAGGAATGCCGATCTTATGATAGCATAGAAGAGCTTGGCCAAGACAACCGGGGCCGCTAAAACCTTTTCAGAAACGAAACTTCATCATGGATCAACTGTGGACGTCCACCACCTTCAAACTGGTGATTTTACCGCTGCTGATTGTATTGGCCCGCATGACCGATGTATCCCTGGGCACCCTGCGCATTATTTTTATTTCCCGGGGCTTTAAATTGTGGGCCACTTTGGTGGGATTCTTTGAGATCTGTGTCTGGCTGCTTGCCATCACTCAAATCATGAACAACCTTAACAACATCTACTATTATCTGGCCTATGCCAGCGGCTATGCCCTGGGTACGTTCACAGGCCTCACCATTGAGAACCGCTTGGCCATGGGCATGTCCTTGATCAGGGTTATTCTCCCCTGCGAACAAGCCGGGATTATCGAGGAATTAAAGAAATCGGGTTGGGGATTTACTTATTTTCCGGCTCACGGCGCGTTTAATCCGGTAAACGTGATTTTTGCCCTGGTCAAACGCAAACAGATCTTTTCTTTTCTCAATCTGCTCAAGAACCATTGCCCGGACGCAGTTTACACCATTGAAGACATACGCACCATCAGCAAACAGCCCACCAGCTTTTTGCAAAACCCTCCGTTGAAGGCGTTGGGCGTGTTCCGGCGCGGGCGCAAAGGCAAGTAAAACAGCGGCTTATGGAAAACCGGTCCATGATTTTTCTTTTTTTCCCATTGCGGCCAGTGTAAAATATAGTTATCTTTATCAAAGGATGTCCTTTCCATGTCATTAGTGTCATTATTGTTGAAGAAAAAACGCAAACCCGTGCACATCGGGCTGGCCCTGGGCGGCGGCGGCGCGCGGGGGTTTTCCCATATTGCTTTTCTGAAAGTCCTCGATGATCTTGGGCTGCGGCCGTCCATGATCAGCGGCGCCAGCATGGGTGCGCTGATCGGCGCCCTTTATGCCTCCGGCCTGAGCGGACGTGCCATTGAACGGACCGTGAAGGAACTTAATCTGGTGGACATGATCACCATGATGGATGTTTCCTGGCATACCCCGCGGGGATTGATCAAAGGTGAAAAGGTCACCAAGACCATCAGCACCCTGATCCGCAATAAAACTTTCGAAGACCTCGATATCCCCTTAAGAGTGGTGTCCACTGATTTTTGGGAACGCAAAGAAGTGATCTTTGACCATGGCAATGTCACTGAAGCCATCCGGGCCAGTATCTCCATCCCGGGCGTGTTTGAACCGGTGGTCGTCAATGACACGGTGATGGTGGACGGCGGGCTGGTCAATTCCCTGCCCTATGAATTATTGCGCGACCATTGTGATTTAACCATTGCCATCAATGTGGTTG
>CAYVTN010000209.1:0-5734 GCA_964454395.1 uncultured bacterium
CTTCCTGCTTTATAGGTTGACGAACACGCCTCCCAAGTGAGACCGATATTCGTTTTGATAAATTCCAGTCCCTCAATGACTTCTGCATTTTGCCGCGGCGGCAAATCTCCATCTTGCGCCGGTGGAAGAATCGCCAGAAAGTCCATCCAGGCCAGCCAGGCCTCCATCCGGTTCTCAGGGGCCACCAAAGACATGATTTCAGGAGCGAATTTATTCAAGTTTGCAATAACGATATCATAAAGATAAACAAACCTTTTTCGGATTCCCTGGTCTTCCAATAAATTATCATAGACTGATCCCAGGATATGCTTGATCAAGGGCGCATTAATCACGAATAGGCTTCCCGGCTTCAATTCGGATGCCGCAATAGCTTCCAAAGGCTTGCCTTGGAATTGCAATGGCCGGGGCGGCTGATGCAAACGAAATTTAATGCTTGCATAGGTTTGGTATTGTCTTAGAACTCCTTCCATGAAGACTTGACGTATAATCTTTCCCTGCATGTGCTGCTGATGCCAAAGGACGGTCTCCCAATTCCTTAATAAATCGTTTTCCACGGCGTTTATATCACCATAACCGGCTTTCTCATATACCAGCAATAGGATGTCATTTTTTTGTAATTGATAGTCAATATAATCATCACGCGCACCCTCAACATCTTGAAGTTTATCAAAAAATGGCGTTATCAATTTCACTTCCTGGTTGGTGATGGGGTCCAGGTCCGGCATTGCTGCATTGTAAGTGGCGGTGATAGAAGCTTTTAGTCGATCCGCCAAGGGGTGAGTTGCCGGGGTGTCCGTACAATTAATCACTGCCCATGACAAATCAAGCAAAGCCCTCAACTTTTCTTCCCCATCAGGAAAGTCGACCGTCATATCCAATGCTTTCTGCAAAAGCTCATTCAGGTCTTGGAGATGTCGGTCATTGGAAGCAGCAGAACCTGCATAAATCTGATCGACCATCGTATCTATTTGATGCATCATGGTGTTGAAATCCATACCATCTTTTTCGACTTTGCTTTCTTTACCAACCGTCCACCTTTTCTCCGGCGGCGCCGATGAGTTATGAATAATATGTTGCGTCGTGTGGACCATAAAGTAAACCATTCCAAAAATAGTGGTCAAATGGACTGCAAGGGATTCCGGCGCATGCCCTATCACGGCTGCCAGGGCAGGATAGGACGCCACGGTCAATCCCATGAGTGACAACAACAGCAAGCCCCAGGTGATCCACCACGTTCTGGTGCCGGCTTGATTTACGGTTTTCACCACATCCTCGCCCTTGGCGTGATGAAGTTCGCCAAAGACCTTCTTGGCGAAAAGATCATTAAAAAACCAAGTAAACAACATCAGCAACGGTATGGCCAACCAAGGATCGCTAATATGAAATGTACTATAGATAGTGGTCAAAGACATGGACAGGAGAGACAGGCCTGTAACCATTAGCGTAATTACACCCGACTCCCCGATGGGAAGAAGTACCATGGATACCAATTTTTGGTGCCAATTTTCATAAGGTGTAACATCTGGAGCCTGGACTCTTAATGATTCCGCCAACTCGCGCTTGGTGGGCCGGGTTCCCTGCCAATCCATCACCGCCAAAGCTATTATAATCGCGGCGGTGATTACCAAGGACGGCCAAAAATCAACACCGCCATGCCAACTCCAGGAACCATGATAAAAAGTGAGGGGAAGGAAAAGAGATGCCATCTGGGTGACGGAAGCGGACAACGGCTTTTCCCGCCACCATTTGTTAACGGCGCTCCCTATCACAACCCAAGGCCGTCCTGCCCTTTGCGCGATCTGTTTAAGCTGCTGTTCCACCGCCCCTTCTTGAGCGCTGCTGATGACCGATGCCGCCAGGCCATGAGCTTCAACTACATACGGCAATTGCGTAAGGGGTCTGAGCTGCCGCGCCGGTCCGGCCACCAGGCATAAGTTGGTGTTGCCCATGGGCAACACCATGCTTCGGCCTGATTTGACGGCCTCAAACAAGCGTTGCAGCTGTGCAGGGTTAAGCTCAAAATCCTGTGACTGGACACCCTCGAGCCGGCGGTCATCCATGACATAACGGTGTTGCAGGCTTTCCAAACCCTCGCTGAGCCGATTTTCTGATTGAGCCTGATGTAACCGCTCCAGCATGGCCTGTTGCCACAGCAGTAATTGCTGCATCGCTTCAAGGGACTTAATGTTGTCTCTAAGCCCATCCGGCAATTGCGCCATCATGGTTTGCAAGGTTTCTTCGGATAAAGGCTGGGTGGAAGTTATCAGGCTGGTTCTGGGCAGTTGAAAATTTCTGATTGGCGGGGCGATTAATTTTTGATTTTGCAGCAGCAATGTTTCCAGGGGTGTTTTTTTATCCTGAATCAGTTGAAAGTAAGGATTGATCAAGTCCTGGTGGCTGAGCCTGGGCACCACGGAGATGTAGGAATAACCGGCCTGTTTCAGGGCAGCCAGCACGTCCGGGGCATGGTAGCCACCGGTGATCAGGACCGCAGCCTTTTGTTTGTGTTGTTGCATGAGCATGCTCAGATTGGCCACGAATCGGGCGCTGCGCTCATCGGCGGCATTATAAAACCGGGCCACGTCATCCAAATAGGTTTGAAGCCGGGCTCCATCGGGCATCATCATTGTCGTCTCTTGGGGCGCCCATTGGGCCATGGATTTCAACAGCGTGGCCGCGCGGTATTGGTCACGGTGATTCATAAAGTCCCGGACTTCGCGGTGATTTGCGGCAATGGACAACAATTTCTCCATTACTTCCAGACGCTGCCCGACATCATTGATGGCTGCTTCCCGAGGGGTTGAAACCAGCGCTTTGGCCAGGGCTTGGTCCAGGCGGCCGATCTCTTCCTGAAGCTGATCAGGATTAATGCCGGTCACATAAGATGATTTTTGTTGTTGCAGATAACGGAAAATCTGGGGAAAGGGCGCGAGGTCCAGTCCATAGCTTTTAGCTGTTTGCCACAACCGGCCTGCAAAGTCCGCTTGGGAACAGCGGCCTTCTTTGTAATTTTGGACCAACTTTTCCAATGCCAGCATGGGTTGGCGGTAGTACCGGGTTTTGATGGCCCCCAGAATTTCTTTTAAATCGGCACAATAGCCCAAACTCTCACTATTGAGAAAGCTCCGGGCAGTTTTCAGATTTTTCAGATAAAGCCCTTCGTCTTCGACGCCTTCCAAAAGCAAGGGTTTGGAGCTGAGCGCGCTGAAATATTCTGCGCCGCTGATCAGACCCTGCTTCATTAAATAGCGCCCCACCGCTTTTTTGGCCTGGTCCAGGGGAAACGTGCCCAGCTTGCTGGTGTTGATCAACCGCCCCGACCCTTCCACACCGATGAGGGCGACCCCCAGCCGCCGGGACAGATCTTTCAGAATGTGAGCGATATTGGATTGCACTTCATAATGGCAATGGAGGTCCTGGATATGAATGACCACACCCCGGCTGTTGGGCGCCTCATAGGCTTGCTCCACCGCGCCAAACTGGCGCGGCACGGACACCACTTTTTGGTTCATTAATAAATAAGGCCGGCCTGATTGCAGATAAGTGCCGGGATCCACCGCCCATGACAGCAGGGGCATAAGCATGAGTAGGCTCAGACCAATGGACAAGCTGCTCTTAAAGGTACGAGGTCCGGGTAAAAATCGTTTAGATTGTAGGCTAATCTGATTCCAGATGTTGATCATCAGCACTTGTCCAATAGATTTTATCATTTTTTTCAAGCCTACTTGGTTTGGCAAAGATGTAGAAAAGGTTCCTTCTATTTATACCATTTATAAGTTATTAATCAAAAAGCCGTATTCTTTTATTTACATTTTTAAAAAAATCAAACTTCGTTCCGTATCATTTTGACACAGCGGTGTTTTAATAACTTTTTTTGTTGTCTTTTTCTATTATTTAAATTTTAAGAAGGCTCTAAGGGGAGATATAATAAAGTTACTTTGGGAAAACAAAAGACACTAAACACTGTTCCTTTCACACGAGGTTGTTGGTTGGCGACCAAGCCTCATCAGGCTGATAGGAGGTGAAGCAAATGAAGTACGAAAAAGCGATCGCTGCAATGAATTCCATCAAAACCGGAGAAGGCCAAATCAGTATTACCCATCGTCTTGGGGTGCCTGACCGGCAAAAAGGAAATCACTGGATCTACAATTTCACCAAGTGCGCAGATTTCCCCAAATTGCCACCCTCGAACGGTGAGGCCTTGCTGGGGGTGACGCTGATCTTTAGCCGTAAAACCCTCTCCAAAGTGAAGCCCTGTTGGTTTAAAAAGTCCGATTTGGCCGCTTAGGAGATTGAGCAATTGGAGAAGTTGAGTAATAAAAAGATCACGGCCACTTTGCAAGCCGCTCATTAAAAGCCCATTAATTGCTCAGCTTAGCAGGGCATCCGGCGTATTTACCCTTGCAGCGTTCGATCCAAGGACAAACCCGGACTTCTCCATAAAACCAATCTGCCGCCGATGCTCAGCGATGATCTTGCTGGATACCTATGTTTCCTTCCCATTCACTTGTACGATTTAGAGACGTGCGACTACTCTTCCAAAGCTTTCTTTAATTACTCGACTTTGGCAAATTTGCTTTTCCGAGGCCCAAAAGCAGGCAGCAGCACAAGCCCGGGGCGCATCCCCTTCTCACCCTGCCACAAAAGCCTTGAAATCATGGGTGCGGCACGCTGAAAAGCTTGCCTGTCTCAGCCCAACCACTACCTAATTCCGATCTGAGGGCCCGTAAAAGCAAATTTGCCAAAGTCGAGTTTAGTTACTTTTGGATTTTAAACGGCCTTGCTCTGTAAAGTGATTTTGTAAAACTGGTCCCTTTGCTTTCTTTCATCCACGATTTTATGCCGGTTTATCCCGGCCCTTTCATACCGTCCCCTTTTCACCGAAACCATTTGCTTTCATCAAAGTGTAAAATCCGTTGCATTCCGGCCACCCGTTCCGTTTTAATTCGGCCGGTCATTCCGTTGTGAATCGGCCACCCAAAAGCGGCAACGAAGTAATTCTCTGATCAAAATCCTAATACCTGACATAATTCTCCCTACCCAAAGGGTTGGGTAATCTAAAAGCGTTCAACGATGGCCCCTGCATACGCAGGGCAAGCTATCCTCATGCATTGATTTCAGGTCAACATGAGCAGATGGGCAAGAAACGCAAAGGTTATCCCAAAAATGAGTAGGGAGGAGTATTGGTACTTCGGTGCCAGGCACCGCGATACAATTATCAGAACAGGAAGCTTTAAAAGAAGTGGTCTATCCATTGTCTGGATTAATGAAAATCAAATGAAGTCAAATTCCGTTGGGACAGTAACCATTTTCCGGAAAAACCATGTCTTGAATATCCTTTAAATTCAAGCAATGTAAATTTTTATGTAAAATAAATGTAAAGTGAATTGATAATAATTTAGAGAGGTGATATAGTATAAACCGTTGGTCCACTAAATTTTTTTGGGAGGTACGCAGTATGAGTAACTCAAAAAAAAGCAGTAGAAAAATTTCAATGATCAAAGAATCAAGTGCAAAAAGTTTTCTTTGGGCTGACTAATCTCTGCTAGTGGAACCATGTCTACCTCGACATAGCACCATGATTATTTCAAGAAAGTATTGGTAATGCCCATGTTTATTCAAACAGGACAATAATCATTGTTCAAAAAACAATAAGCATTTACCGGTATGAGTAAGGAAACCTGATTTTACTATACTGACTTATAGACCAAGGTTTAAATTAGAGGATCAAGAC
>CAYVTN010000210.1:0-5731 GCA_964454395.1 uncultured bacterium
CCGCTGGCGGCCCGGATGGCCCGGGACAAAGTGCTGGCGCGCATGGAACGGCTGCTGAAAAAAGAGCACCAGCTTCAGAAGGGCGACAAACTCACGGATGTGCAGGTTTACTTTGTCAACCGTTCCGGCCGGGTGCTGAAAATCAAACTGGTGACCAAGACAGGCGAAAAGCTGATGGACGATAATGTGTTCCGGGGAATCATTAACAAGGCATATCATAAACGGAAATTGTTGAGCAGTTTTTATTCCATTGCGGTTCACAGCGGCCAGCTCAAGGTGCGGGGGCACGGCCTGGGACACGGCGTGGGGATGTGCCAATGGGGTGCGCGTGGCATGGCGCAGCACGGCTTTGATTATGTGGCCATCCTGCAGCATTATTTCAAAGGTGTTACCTTGAAGAAACTCTACGGCTTTTCCAAAACAGCGGCATCAGGCTTGACCTCAAAAGTCACCAGCGGCAGGAAATAAGTTTCCTTGCCGTCAGCTTCACCCACCGACAACCTTTCTTTGGTCTTGGGATTGATCACCGACGCCTGCAGTTCATAGCGGCCGGGATGCAAACGGGCCGGAATGGCCAATTGATACGTTTGTTGAAACTGCTCGCGGGGATGAAGGCGGTTGAGCAGGCGTCCCGGTCCCAGACGGCGCAGGGTGCGCCATAGCGCCCTTTTTCCGTCGAGCATCCTGATCGTGACCGGCTTCTGCAAGGGATGCACTTGAAATTGCACGTAAAGTTGCTCTTCTTGGATAGGACTCTGCACCAACCAATCAAGGGTACAATGAAAGAGGGGAATGCCGGGGCGTCCCGGCTCCCGCGGTGTCAATTCGGCCCGGCTGACGGCGACCACATCATTGAACGTGCCCAGCGGATCCGCGGGCAAAGGTCCATAACTTGCTTTCTCCGGAATCGCCAGAGGGCTGACACGGTAAACGCTCATTGGCCGCGACGTGAGATAGCGGTACCAGAGATGCAGCGGCTGGGCGGCTTCCTTTAAGCGGAAGGACTGCAGAAAATAATCAAACACCGGATCCGGTGGCTGCAGATGGGTCAGCAAATAAACCGGCCGGCCCCGGGCCAGGAGACGGTTGAGCTGTTTGGCCCAATAGGCCATGTACCACAGCCGGTGTTTCTCAGTGAATTTGCCCTGGCGGTAAAACCCTTTGAGCAAGGAAGGCCCTTGGTAGGGTTGGCCCGGCCAATGGTAGGAAAAAGGAACGATGGTCATCTCCTTGGCCAATCCCAACTGCTGCTGGCAATACTGAAAAAGAAAACTGCTTTCCGTATGGGGGAACACCAGCACTGATTGGGCCGGCAGCCTTGCCAGCAGGTGCTGAGCCTGATAAAGGTTGCTTTCCCGGGTGTGGACGTGGCGGATCTGATGTTTTAAACCGAGGTAGGTGTGCAGAAAAGCGAATAACGGCACCACCAGCACAATGAACAAGGCAAAGGGCGTGGGTTTGAGCCTTTTGATCTTGGCCAGGGCTTCGGCGCTTTGGCCCAGGTTGTAATAGCAGAATTCAAGACCCCGCAGGCTCCAATAGGTGCCGCCAATGGTAAGGCCCAGGGTAAGGGGCAGTTTGAGGTTGGGCAGCAGGAGCACCGAACCACCCATGGCGATTAGGGGTAAAAGGGCAATCATAATCCTGCCGGGATGATCCATGGCTTTGGAAGCCGGATTGTGCTGGCTGATGAGCACGGTTTTCAGATTGAACAACAGGCCCAGCAACATGATCATAAGGGGCATGAAGGGATAGGTCTTTAAAAAAGTCCACAATTGCCCACCCAGCGCCATCATGGAGGGCCCGTAGGTCTGAAACCAGAACACCGGATGATGACCGCCGGTCATGTACCACACCAGCCAGGCCGGCAATCGTGACCACGACCAATGGCCGGCCAGGGTGGCGTATTGATAAACATAATCGCTGTTCAAGAATACATGGCCGGCCGTGAGCCGCCAGGGCAGGTAGAGCACGGGCAGCAGGCAGGCAACCAGAAAAATAAGGAAGGCCATCATATAATGAATACCCAGCGCCCGCAGGCGGGGCAGGCCTGCGCTCAGGCCCAGAATAAACAAGGCGATGCCCCAGGGGAGAAAAGCAATATCCTGGATGGTGGTCAGGCCGCAGGCTGCGGCCCAGAAAAAGAGATGGCCCATGAGCCAAGCGCGGCGTTCCAGGTTGAAGAATCTGATGGTCAAAAGCACGGTCAGGGTCAGCATCAGCACATCCAACGGGAAATGATGGGGCAGGAGCGCTGTTTTCCAAATCAGGGGGGAGTAAAAGAAAATCAGGGCCGAGGAAAAACTCACCAGTGGTGCAAAGTGCAATTGCCGCCCTGTGATATACACCAGCAATCCGGCCAAAGCCGTGAACAGCAGGCTGAGGTAAGCATAATTGAGCACGAGGCTCTTCACCGGAAGGAGCCAATGGAGCAGTTTGGACACCACCAGATAAAAGGCCATGCCCGGGGTCTGGCTGATGCCCAAGCTCTGGGCGCTGAGGATCATCTCCGCGGACAAGCCGTTGGTCAGATCAGAGCTGACCAAATGGAGGGAAGTGACGATACAGAGCAGAAGGTAAGCAGGAATAAACCAGAGATCCCAATGAGATCGTCTTAAAGGCGCCATACGATATGAAGATCTGGATTTAATGATCAAAGGCAAGCCATCCCATGATTTTTGCCAGCATTATACGCTGAGCAGGCAAAGGAGCAAAGAAAAAATAGGGGGAAAGCGTGTCACCCGTCGATCATCAGCCTAACCCGGACAAGCCGGAAAAAAGTCTTCGCCGCAAAGGCGCCAAGGACACCAAGGAGCACAAAGGAGACCCTTTCTATATTTATTGTCTTTCTTGGTGCCTTTGTGGTTGATTTTTTATTCCGGTTCTTCCGGTTTTTGTGTGGCCTAACTCCACCATGTAATTTTTATTTGTCTGCCCACCTTGGGCCTCCTATTATCCGCGTAGGTGATTTGATATTCAGGTGTAACTAGTTTCATAAATATCTTTGTGCCTAAAAGCCGATTCGGAATTTGACGGTGGATTTTGAGTGGGGAATCATGTTGACATTTAATTAGGAGGCTCTTATAATTGCTAAAATTATTGTGCAAAAATGAGCACTTTGCATTCTCCTAAGGTTTTATCATCTTAGCGGTTGTAGGCATGACATTGGGTAAAGCTATTGCCCCAGGGCTTGCAAGCGTTGTTCCTGACATGCAGGGGGGAAACGACATGCAGTTAGTGGGGATCCTGACATGGTGGCTGTTGATCACCATGATCGGATTCATTACAATTCCTATCACCATCAAAGCTTTCCCGAATCTTCCGGACCGTGGCCTTGGATTTGCCAAACCATTGGGCCTGCTGCTGACGGGGCTGTTCAGTTGGCTTGTGGGTTTTATCAGCTTTTCCAATTTGACCATCAGCCTGGCTTTGGTGCTGCTGGCAGGCCTTTCCTATTGGATTTTAAGACAACATCAAGACCAGATCTTTTCCTGGATTAAAGCCCACCTTGGCCTTATTCTGGTCTACGAACTTTTCTTTCTCTTTTTATTTCTGGGGTTCCTCTTTTTCAGAATGTACAACCCCGAAATCATTGGCACTGAAAAGTTCATGGACATGGCCTTCCTTAATGCATTGACACGCGCCCCGGTTATGCCGCCCTATGATCCCTGGCTGGCGGGCCATCACTTTTACATCAGCTATTATTATTTCGGTTATTTGCTCATGGCCCTGATGGTTAAATTGTCGGGCATTGCTCCGGCCGTGGGCTTTAATTTGTCTTTGTCCCTGCTTTACGCCCTGTCCGGCCTGGCGGTGTTCGGTTTGCTTTACAATTTGACCAGGAAACTGCGTTATGCAGCCGGGGGCTGGGCGTTCATCTATTTAATGGGTAATCTGGACGGGTTCAAACAGGTGCTGGCCACCAAAAGCATTGCCAACTTCAACTGGTGGACACCTTCACGGGTGATTCCGGACACCATCAACGAGTTCCCCTTTTTCTCTTACCTGCTGGGGGATATGCATCCTCATATGCTGGCGGTTCCTTTCATTATGATCGCCCTGGGGCTGGCCCTCAATCATCTTAAATCGGAAGACCACGATATTCAGCCCAAAACGGCGGGTCAATGGAGCCGCCTGGGCTTGTGGGGCCTGGTTCTGGGGTCCCTGGGCTTTATCAACAGCTGGGACATGCCTTCCTTGTTTTTCATGGCCGTGCTGGCTTTCTTTTTCCAGCAATACCGCCGGCGCCAAACCATGGCCGCCATGCCCTGGAAAGCCATGGGACTGTCTCTGGGGACCATGCTGCTGGTGGCCGTGGTACCCTATCTTCCTTTTTATATGCATTTTCACAGCCAGGCCAAAGGCTTGGCCCTGACCACCCAGAATACCAGAATCAGCGAAGTGCTGCTTATTTTCGGGCCCATGCTGTATGTGGTGCTCAGCTTTCTGGGACTCCGTTATCGCCGCTGGTTTCTTGCAGTCATCACGCCGCCCACCCAGACAGCCTCCTCCAGCCCGGTCCGGAAGATCGCCTATTGCTCGGACTGCGGCGCCAAATTAAGGGAGGGAAAACTGATTTGCGGCAACTGCGGCCATCAGGCTGTGCTGCCTGTTGCGCCCGGGGAAAACAGCATGTTCAGCCGCCCCTGGGAACAGATGCCCGCCTGGTGCAAAAGCATTTTTCTATTTATCCTTCAGCCCCTGGCTTATTGGAAGCAGCAAAAACCAAAGGGACCAATGGCCGTGGTGCTTGGCGGCCTGGCTTTTATTCTGGCCATGATGGCGCTTAAAGCCCTGACCTATGGCCACGGCAGCACGCCTGCTTTCCCCTGGGTCATGGGTCTGAGCCTGGTGGCGGTGCTGGCCGTGGGCCTGCTGCTGGGCACCAGGATAGAAGCAGTGGAAACGGTCTTTGTCTATACCATGCTGCTTACCGCCTTTCTTTTGCTTTTCGGCTGTGAATTTTTGCATATCAATGATACTTTTAATCCGCCCCTGGACCGCATGAACACGGTGTTTAAATTCTATTACCTGACCTGGTTTCTGCTGGGTCTGTCGGCCGTGGTCGGTTTCCAATGGGCTATGACCCACGCTTTTAAACACCAGCAGGTCAAGCTGGGCTGGGCCGCGCCCCTGGTGCTGCTGATTCTGGCTGCTTCAGTGTATTCCTATGCCGGTACCATGATTAAAACCAATGGTTTTGGCAACTTGCCCACCCTTGATGGCTCGGCTTTTCTGAAACAAAGCTACGCCCCGGACCGGGCGGCCGTCCAATGGCTGCGCCACCATGCCCGGGGCAATCCGGTGGTGCTGGAAGCCACGGGCGGTGAGTACACGGATTATGCCCGCGTGTCCACCTTTACCGGTTTGCCCACAGTGCTGGGCTGGGGCGGCCATGAACTGCAATGGCGCGGCAATTACGATGAACCAGGGAAGCGCATTCCTGACATCGAAACCATCTATTCCACTTATGACCAGGCCCAGGCTCAACGCCTGCTGGACCACTATCATGTGACTTATGTTTTCGTGGGCACCCTGGAAAAGCAAAAGTACGCCACCGCGGCCCTGGACAAATTCGGACACTTTATGCAAACGGTGTATGACCGGGACGGCGTGAAGATTTATCAGCGGCGGTGAAGAATTAGATTCCGTATTTCCAACATCTACGTTTTTTCGCAGTTGAAGGCGTCCCGGTCATAACAATATTTCCACCCCATCGGGGTAGATCATT
>CAYVTN010000211.1:0-5710 GCA_964454395.1 uncultured bacterium
TCCTGCATTTTCAAAAAAGATTCTGAGTGAAGCCAAGGTTTCATCGGATGTGCGGGTTAAGAACCTCACCGAGGATGAAACCCACCGTCTCCAAGAAGTGATCAATAGAAGCTACCAAGTGGAAGGGGACTTGAGACGGGAAGTCAGCCAAAACATCAAACGGCTTATTGACATCGGATCTTATCGCGGTTCCCGACACCGCCGCGGCTTGCCGGTGCGCGGGCAACGGACGCATACCAATGCCAGAACCAGAAAGGGGCCGCGTAAGGCCATTGCCGGTAAAAAGATGCCGGGCAAGAAATAATTGATGACAGCCTGAAATGGAAAGGCTTCACGTGAGCAAATAAGGAGGCAGACACGTGGTTAAGAAAGGCTCAAGCCGTAGCAAGAAAAAAATGAAAAAGGCCCCTTTAGAGGGGCAAGCCCATATTCAATCGACCTTTAACAACACCATCGTATCCATTACCGACCGTGCCGGCGCGGTGATCGCGTTTTCCTCAGCCGGTCAGGTGGGCTTTAAAGGGTCGCGTAAAAGCACGCCTTATGCGGCTCAAATGGCGGCCGAAGCCGCCGGGAAGCGGGCTTTGGAAGCCGGCATGAAAGAAGTCGAAGTCTTCGTGAAAGGGCCTGGAGCCGGCCGGGAAGCGGCGATCCGGAGTCTTCAAGCCATCGGCCTGGAAATTACCGTCATAAAAGATGTCACCCCCATACCCCATAATGGCTGCCGTCCGCCGAAACGGCGCCGGGTTTAATGAGAAGGAGGAACTAACCTATGGCCAGATATGTTGGTCCGGAATGTAAACAATGTCGGCGTGAAGGCATGAAATTGTTTTTAAAAGGCAATAAATGCACCACCGATAAATGTGCCGTGGAACGACGTAGTTATGCTCCAGGACAACACAAAGATACAAGAAGTAAATTGTCGGATTATGCCAAGCAATTGCGGGAAAAACAAAAGTTGCGCCGCACCTATGGCCTTTTGGAGAGCCAATTCCGCCGCTATTATGAAATCGCCAACCGTAAAGAAGGAGTCACCGGCGAGATCATGCTGCAATTGTTGGAACGCCGGCTGGATAATGTGGTTTATAGAATGGGTTACGGCATCAACCGCCTGGTGTCCAGGCAATTGGTCAATCATGGTCATGTCCTGGTCAACGGGCGCAAAGTCAATATTGCTTCTTATTTGGTGCGTGTTGGCGACCGCGTGGAGATCAAGGAAAAAAGCAGGAAATTAAAACCGGTCGTGCACGCCTTGGACAGTCTGGCGCGTCGCGGCGGTGTGCCGGCCTGGATGGAAGTGGATACGGAAAAATGCATGGGCACCTTCAATAAAGTGCCCGGCCGCGAGGAACTGTCCTTGCCGATACAAGAACAACTGATTGTGGAATTGTATTCCAAATAACCTGCTGTTTCCGGATGAAAAAGCCCATGGCCGGGCAACAAGGCTTGCGCAATGGTGGACCACAGGCCGGTTACCGGAAAGCAAAGATTCATTTAATAATCATTGCCGCTCTTGGAGCGGGTTACTTTAACCACCAAAGGGGTGTGGACGAATGAAATGGAAAAGCTTGGTTAAACCCGAACGTCTTGATTGTGACCGTGAGACTTTAACGGATTTTTATGGCAAATTCATTGCCGAGCCTTTTGAACGCGGCTTTGCCTTGACCATTGGCAATTCCTTGCGCAGGATTTTGCTCTCTTCAATACAAGCAGCCGCAGTCACGGCGGTTCGAATCAACGGTGCGGTCCATGAATATGACGCTCTGCCGGATGTTATGGAAGACTCCATGGAGATCGTGCTTAACCTTAAACAGTTGAAAGTCAAACTGCAGGAAGACGGACCGAAGATCGTGCGCATCAATGCCGGCGGTGAACGGGAAGTCACGGCGGCCGATATTGAGACAGACAGTGCGGTGGAAGTCATCAATAAAGACCTGCACCTTGCCACGTTGACCGATCGCGATGCCAAATTGGAAATGGAAATCGAAATTAATTCCGGCCGCGGATATGTGGATGCGACCCGCAACCGCCGAGAAGATCATCCGGTGGGCACCATTCCCGTGGACTCCATCTTTACGCCCGTTACCAAGGTAAAGATCGACTCGGAAAATACCCGTGTTGGCCAGATGACCGACTATGACAAACTCATTATCGAAATTTGGACCGACGGGCGCATCCGGCCTGATGATGCCCTGGCCCATGCGGCCAAGATCCTGAAGGATCAAATGCCGATCTTCATTAACTTTGAGGAAGAGCCGGTGGAAGAAGTCGAGGAAGTTGACGAGGAACGGGAAAAATTGCGCGAGCTGCTCGGCCGCAGTGTGGAAGAAATGGAACTTTCCGTCCGTTCCAGCAACTGCCTGAAAACCGCCAACATCAAAACCATCGGCGAGTTGGTCAGCAAAAGCGACAATGAAATGCTGCGTTATCGCAACTTTGGCAGAAAATCCCTGAATGAGATCAAGGAAAGCCTGACACAGATGGGACTTGGCTTGGGCATGGATTTAAGTTTTGCCGAAGCACCGGAAAAAGTCAACAAACAGAATTAATCGTCTTCAATAATCATAGGTCCGATAGAAGCCAGACCGGCCGTGCACGGCCGCATCCCTTTTTGATGAGCACCATCTTCCAAGCTTGCCATAGATTGGAATGTGATGGGGGTTCAAGAACGACAGAGAAAGGTAGACGCAATGAGACATAGAACAAGCGGAAGACGATTGGGTGTTCCCGAACATCGTCGTCGAGCCATGATGAAACAATTGGTAGAAGCGCTTTTTTTGCATGGCCGGATTAAAACCACGCTGTCCAGGGCAAAAGAAACCCGATCCCTGGCCGAGAAAATGATTACCTTGGCCAAAAAAGGAACACTGCACCATCGCCGCCAGGCCATGACTGTGATTGCCCGCAAGGATGTGGTCAACCGTCTTTTTGATCAGCTGGTGGTATGGTACAAAGACCGCGCCGGCGGCTATACCCGCATTATCAAGCTGGGCAACCGCGCCGGCGACGCCGCCCAGGCGGCTTTCCTGGAATTGGTGGACTGGGTTCCCGGACAGACCTTGCCGGGCCAGCACACCAAACAAATTAAAGTGGCCGAATCGGAAGAAGAAAAAGAAAAACGGCTGAAGAAAGAAAAGAAAGAAAAGAAAGCCGCTGCCAAAGCCGCCAAGGAGAAGGCCGCCACCAAGAAAGTGACCAAGAGCAACGAGCAGCAGAGCAAGATCGGCGAACGGCAGGCCGCCAAAGAGAAAGACAAAAAAGAAAAGGCAGCCCAGCGCGAAAAAGCGAAGAAGGAAAAAACCGCCGGCAAGGAAGACAGGAAAAAAGCCGCCCAAAGCAGCCGCAATTCCAAGAAAAAGCTGGCGACCAAGGTGGCCTTGCAGAAAAAAACTGCCAAGAAAAAAGCCACGAAAAAAACATCAAAATAACTATCCCCAATGGGAGCGTCTAGGGCAGGTTGCCATGCAACCTGCCTTTTTTTATCTTGAAAGGTAACCACTCGGGTCATTTCGAACATATTGAACGTAGATAGTTCTTGTTGCGGATAAATTTATTTTTCAGTTATGGGTCCGCAGTACATACGGTAATTAAATCGATCGCTTTAAATTAAAGGGGATTTTGTAGGGGCACGGCATGCCGTGCCCCTACACACACTGTCTTGTATAAAAAATCGACTTTCCGCAACAAGAACTAGATAGCGCACCTTTGACCAATTGGCCCCGAAAAAGCAAATTTGCTAAAGTTGAGTTATTAGGTTATGGAGGAGGCATGATTAATGGCCATTGAGCCGGTTGCTGAGCCAAGTCGAAGCAGTCGAAATGACCATGATAACAAGCTTCCTTCGACCATAGGAGTTAAACATGCAACTTTACAACACCATGACACGGCAAAAAGAGGTTTTTCAGCCTCTTGACCCCAGCCATGTGAAAGTCTATGCCTGCGGTCCCACGGTCTATGATTTTTTTCATATCGGCAATGCCCGGGCTTTTGTGGTTTTTGATACTTTGCGGCGGGTATTGCAAAAGTATTTCCCCAAAGTCACCTTGGTCCAGAATATTACCGACGTGGATGACAAAATCATTAACCGGGCCAACCAGGAAGGCCGGCCGGTGCAGGAAGTGGCCGGCGAGTTTACCCAGGCTTTTTTTGACGACTTGAAAGCCCTGGGCTGTTTGCCTGCCGATGTGTTCCCCAAAGCGACCGAACACATGCCGGAAATTGTCAGCCTCATTTCCAAGATTATTGACCAGGGCCACGGCTATGTGGTGGGGGGAGACGTCTTTTTCCATGTCCGCGGTTTCAAGGCTTACGGGCGGATTTCAGGAAAAGCCGTCGATGAGCTGGAAAGCGGCGCCAGGATTGACATTGACCAGCGCAAACAGGACCCTCTTGATTTTGCCCTGTGGAAAGCAGCCAAGCCAGGAGAGCCTTCCTGGCCGTCGCCCTGGGGACCGGGCCGGCCGGGATGGCACATTGAATGTTCGGCCATGGCCATGAAATATCTGGGAGAGACCTTTGATATTCACGGCGGCGGGGAAGACCTTATTTTTCCTCATCATGAAAATGAGAATGCCCAGAGCGAAAGCGTTACCGGCAAACCGTTGGCCAATTACTGGATGCACAACGGTTATTTGAAAATTGACGGCGAAAAAATGTCCAAGTCCCTCGGCAATTTCAAGGTGGTGCGTGAACTGCTTCGCCATTACCCCTATCAGATGTTGCGTCTGTTTATGCTTTCGGCCCACTACCGCAGTCCTCTGGATTTTAATCAGGATAACCTCAAGGCTGCCTTTCAAGGCTATCAGGAGTTGCAGCATACGGTTCATCGCCTGGCCGAAATTCTGCGCTATCCGGCGGCCCAAGACAGCGCGTCCGACAGCAAAGCCGAGGCGCTTCTGGCCGCGGCGGATGATGCCGAGAAAAAATACCACTTGGCCCTGCAGGACGATCTCAATACAGCCGGTGCCATCGGGCATTTGTTCAGTTTGACCAACCAGGTAAAACAAACCCTTTCAGGCCGGCCCCAAAAAACCTATGCCTTGTTTCAGGCGTTGAGCCAGGCGCAACAAACCCTGCTGGTCATGCTGGAGCTGCTGGGCATACAGCCCGACTTAACACTGGCTCCACCGGAAGTGCTGGCCCTGCTGGAACAGCGGGCCCAGGCCCGGCTGGCCAAAGATTGGCCGGCCTCCGACCGGCTTCGCGATGAGATTCAAGCTCAAGGTTACCTGGTGGAAGATACGGCGTTTGGAGCATTAGCCCTGAAAAATGTTGAACCCTAAGCTGTATCAACGGCCGGTAAGCAGCTAAACCCGGCCCTACAAAAATATACGTGCCATGCGTATAGTTGCAGGCACAGTATCTAATCCGGCAAAGCGGAAGAAAAATGACTCACCACCAAGCCACCAAGGGCACCAAGAAGAACAAAAAGTGGAAGGGATTTACTTTGTGCTTCTTTGTAACCTTGGCGGCTTGGTGATGAATTTTTTAATGTTTTATTTTTATATGGTAATACCGCAATGAAAATTATATAACCAAAAAACGACTATTTTGCTGACGCGGACTCTAATCAGGCATGGCCTAAATTAAAAGGAAAGTTGCCATCATGACTGATATCAAAAAAATCTACGGCCGGCGAACCGTTTTGGAAGCCTTAAGATCACAAGAGGTGGATGTGGAAAAATTGGTCCTGGCTAAAGGGACCCATGGA
>CAYVTN010000212.1:0-5675 GCA_964454395.1 uncultured bacterium
ATGCCGGGGTGGCGGAATTGGCAGACGCAGCGGACTTAAAATCCGCTGAGCCGAAAGGTTCGTGCCGGTTCGAGACCGGCCCTCGGCACCAGCCCCTGACGCCTGCTTTGACCTGCAGAGAAAATTAATCTTCCCTTAGTTTTTTTCCTACCAAACCCGTTGACAATGATTGGCCGGCCGTGATAAGTTAAAATCCATATATTTAGGAACACTAACTATTAGGGAGGCTAAATAGTGGTGACCCCCCCAAAAGCCGGACGCCGGGCGGCGCAATTGCTGGAGATGATGCAATTGCTGCGCAAAACGGTTCATACCAGCATGGCCATACCCCACCTTCATTTAAAGGCCAATTTAACCCTGGCCCAAATAACGGTTCTGGGCATTGTCCGTGACAAGGGCCCGCTGAGCATGCGCGCTCTGGCGGAACACAATCAGGTGGCCATGCCCACCATGAGCGAGATGGTGGGCCGGCTGGTCCGCTGCGGGCTGATCAACCGCGTGGCCGATAGTCAAGACCGTCGCGTCATTCAGGTGGTGTTGACCGCCAAGGGGAAAAAACTATTTGACGACAAAATAAAGTTAGCCCAGGCCACCATGACCAGCCTGTTGAAAGGGTTGGATGACCGGGAACAAGTGCAAATGATGAAAGCTTTTGAGACGATTACCCATTTGATTTCCAAATCCACTCAGGAAAGGAACAGGCGATCATGAAACCAACACTGTTTTTAATGCTGGCGCTAAGCTGTTTCGGCGTGCTCCGGGCTGCACCACTGACGTTGGAACAGGCCCGGCAAAGCGCGTTGGAACAGAATACCACCATCATCAGTGCGCGCAAGGACCTGGCCATTGCCCGGGCCCGGGTGGAACAAACCTACGGCATGTTTGATTTTAAACTGGACGGCAGCCTGAATTTCAGCAGCAGCCGGACCGAAGCGGTGTCGCCTTTTACGCCCAATAAAACCGAGGTCATGGCCTACAGCCTGGGCCTTTCGGAGAAAACCTTGCTTGGCGGCACGGCCAGCTTGAAGTTGAATTCCTCCAAGACCGACTTTTTTTATCCCGACCTGGCCAGCCTGTCCATCTCCGGCCTGGATCCCACCCTGTTTACCGGGACCTTGAACCCGACCTACAACCCCACCTTGTCCTTGTCGTACACCCAGCCGCTGCTCAGGAATTTCTGGGGCCGGCCCGACCGGATTGCGCTGGAGTTGGCCGCGGTATCCATTACCCTGGCCCGGGAAGGCTTGAAACAACAGGCGGTGGAACAAACGGCCACGCTGACCGGTGCTTATCTGGCGGTTTATCAGGCACAAAACACGCTGGCCATTCAACAGGCTTCCCTGCAGGATGCGGAGGCTTATTATCAGCAGGCGTTGCGCCTGAAGAAATTAGGCCTGCGGGAAGACCGGGATATTTTTCAGACCCACGCTTCCGTCCTCAAGGCCCAGGCGGGGATGCGTGACTTGACGGATGGTGTGAACCAAGCCAAGGAACTGTTTTACCACCTGGCCGGCTATAAGGCCGGGGTCTGGAAATCCCTGGAGCTCGCGCCGCAAGCCCTGTTTGATGGGTTTGTCTTGCCGCCGGCATTAACCCCGCAGCAGGAGGACACGTTGGTCAACCGGCAGCCGGCCGTGCTTTCCGGCAGCCTGCAATTGACCATCGCACAGTTGAATAAAAAAATTGCGGACAACGCCACCCTGCCCTCGCTCAGCCTCTTTGCCCTCTATGGCCTGGAAGGGGTGGATGAAGACTGGAGCGACAGCTACAGCGAGATGGCCAGCAACCGCTACGGCGAATACCGGCTGGGCGTTAATTTTTCCATGGCATTACCCAACCGCAGCGCCAGGGGCGACCGCAGCATTAAGGCCGATAAGCTGGCTCAGGCCGAAGCTTCCCTGGAAAATCTCAAAACCAACGCGCGCCTCACCATTCGTTATGCCTATAAAAAAATGGCGGCTGCCCGGGAAAAATACGACCTGTCCACCCAGGCCAGGGTGCTGCTCGGCCAAACCCTGGAAATCCAGCATGAGTATTTCGGACAAGGCCGGATCACGACCCGCGAACTGTTGGGCGCGCAAAGCGAATATCAGGGGGCGCGTCTGGAGGAACTCTCGGCCCAAGTCGCCTGGATGAAGGCTGTTAATGACTGGAAAAAATTAACCGGCGCTTATGATCACTATGCCGCCGCGCTGATCAAGGAGTAAGCCCATGGACTTTATCAGGTTTTTCGCGAAGAAAAGCATTCTGGTTAATTTGCTGGTGGTCTTTGTCACCTTGATTGGGATTTACACTTTTCTCACTTCCGCCAAGGAAGTGTTTCCTCAGATCAAGATCGGCTATTTGGTCATTAGCACCACCTATGCCCAAGCCGGGCCGGAAGAAATCGAGAGTCTCATCACCATTCCTCTTGAAAATGCCATAGAGAATGTCAGGGATATCAAAGAGGTGACCTCCTGGACCAGTGAAGGGCTGTCCATGAT
The DNA here is from genome assembly GCA_964454395.1 of uncultured bacterium. Lineage (GTDB taxonomy): Bacteria > Oederibacteriota > JAAXVQ01 > JAAXVQ01 > JAUVAV01 > CAVQBK01. The sequence continues at coordinate 2,484 of CAYVTN010000212.1, forward strand.
CGGCATTGAACTCGAGCCCAATGTGAAGGACACCAAAGCCGTGCTGGAGGATGTTAAGGCGGAAGTGGACAAGGTGAACGACTTGCCGGAGGAAGCGGAAGATCCCAATGTGTTTGAAATCACCACCGACTTCTTTCCGCTCATCAGCGTGTCGGTTTCAGGCGGGGAGAATTACGGCCAGTTGCGCGACACCGCCAAGTTTCTGGAAGATAAAATCAAGAAAGTCAAGGGCGTGGGCGATGTCGTCAAGAGCGGTTATTACGACAAGGCCATTTGGGTGGACGCCGATAAAAAGCGCCTGGAGCAGTACGGCCTGACCTTGTCCAATTTCATCAGCGTGCTGCAGGACCGGGATATTTCCATGCCGGCCGGCAACAAGGTCTTTAACGGCAAGGAAAATGCCATCCGCATGCTGATGCCCATGGAGAACGTGCATGACGTCAACAAAGTCATCATCCGTTCCAATGAGACCGGACACAATGTACGTGTGCGCGATGTGGCTGAAGTCACCAATGGGTTTAAAGATCAGGATTATTATATCCGTTCCCAGGGCTCGCGGGCCATTCTGATGCAGGTGCAAAAGAAAAAGGGCTATGACAGCATTAAAATGGTGCAGGGCATCCGGCAGTTGGTTAAGGCCAACCAGGCCAACCTGCCGGCCAAGGTCAAGGTGGCTTTTTCCAACGACATCTCCATTTACCTGAAAAACCGGCTGGACGTGCTTTATTCCAACGGCCTCTTTGGCGCGCTGTTGGTGATTATCATGCTGATTGTCCTGCTGCGGCCTTCGGTGGCGGTGATGACCGCCCTGGGCATGCCGGTGGCCTTTGCCACGGCCTTTTACGTCTCCAAACTGCTCCATGTTGATTTGAACATGATCTCCATACTCGGTTATATCATGGTGCTGGGGATGCTGGTGGATGACGCCATCGTGGTGGGCGAAAATGTCTACAGTCACATGGAACGGGGCAGCAGCCCCTTTGAGGCTGCGGTGACGGGCGCCAAGGAAATGTTTTGGCCGGTTCTTGGTTCGGTGACCACCACCATTGCCGCCTTTTTGCCTCTCATGCTCATCGGCGGCATTATGGGTGAATTCTTATCGGCCATTCCCAAGGTAATTATCATTGCCTTGGCCGCCTCGCTGGTGGAGTGCTTCTTCATCCTGCCCTCCCACCTGGCGGATTTTGTCAAACCGAAAAAGGAGCATTTGCTGGAGAACAGGAAGGAACACTGGTTCTCTCTGCTGCGCAACGGCTATGGCAAGGCGCTGAAGGCCGTGCTGCGCCACCGCGTCTGGTTTGCGCTGCTGATTCTGGCGCTGATGGTGGCGGCCACGGTGCTTGAAATGAAAAACGGATTTATTTTTACCGATGCCCAGAGCCAGGTCATCAATATTACCCTCAAGACCGACAACGATTATTCAGTGGACGACACGGAAAAAGTGGTCAAGGCGATTGAAAAAAAAGTCATGCAACTGAATAAGCGGGATTTGGACGTGGTCAACAGCACGGTGGGGATGATTGACGAGCGGAATGGGCCGCCCCAATTTGCGCCCAACAAAGCCCAGCTCAACGTGCAGCTGCATATCCAGGATAAACGCAAGACCAAGGATGTCGACGTCATCGTCAAGCGCTTGCGGCAATGGATCGGCAAACCCAAAGGCGTGGAGGACATTACCATTGAGGCGCTCAAGGGCGGCCCTTCCACCGGCGCGGCCATTGATATTAGCTTATCGGGCGATCATTATGCCGAGCTCACCAAGGTGTCCCGGAGTTTGATGGCTGCCATCAAAAATATCACCATGCCGGAAAAAGGCCACAGGAAGAAAGGGGACGGCCAGTCCACTTTCAAGCCGGTGAAGGACATTAAAAATGATTTTGACGAAGGCAAGAAGGAAATCAGGCTGGTGATCGACGAGCAGAAGGCCATGTTAACCGGCGTCAATCTGAACCAGGCCGCCATGGTGCTGCGCGCGGCGGTGGCGGGCATCAAATTGAAGACCATTAAGAAACTGGGCGAGGATACGGATGTCATGATCCGCATGCAGGAGGATTCCATCAAGACCCTGAACCAACTGCTGCAACTACACGTGCCCAACCGTTATGGCGACCGCATTCCCCTCAAGGAGATTGTGCGGGTGGAGCGGGGCCGTTCCTTTGCCACCTTAAAGCACAAGGACGGCAGGAAAAGCATTTCCGTGCTTGGATCCATTGACAAACTCAAAACCAATGCCAATGCGGTCAATCAAAAAATCGAAGCCCTTCTAAAAACCTTCAGGAAAAAATTCGCCAATATCGATTTCGAAATCGGCGGGGAACAAAAGGAAATGATGGAAGGCTTCCAGGACCTGGGCCGCGCCTTTATCGTGGCCTTCCTGCTGATCTTCATTATTTTGGCCACGCTCTTTGATTCTTTGCTCCAGCCGGCCATCATCATGCTGGCCATTCCCTTTGGATTTATCGGCGTGATGCTCACGCTTTATTTGCACGGCATGCCCATCTCTTTTATGGCCTTCATGGGTTTTGTGGGGTTGACGGGCGTGGTGGTCAATGACTCGCTGATCATGGTCTCGTTCATCAACAGCCTGGTGGCGCAAGGCATGCCTTTCGAAAAAGCCCTGGTGGAAGGCGCCAAGTCCAGGCTGCGGCCGGTCATCCTCACCACCAGCACCACGGCTGTGGGCCTTTTCCCTCTGGCCTACGGCTGGTTCGGCGGCAGCGAGCCCATGATCGCCCCCATGGCCCTGGTGTTTGCCTGGGGTCTGATTTTTGCCACCGTGGTCACGCTCTTTATCATCCCCAGCTTCATGGCCATCGTGCATAACCTCAAAGTCACGGTCGCCAAATTGATGAAAAAAGACACCAGCTCCGACTATGTCTTTAGAAAACAAAAATAACCAATTAAAGGCAGGGCACGGCTCCGGCTGTTCCCTGCCTAAGAACGGAAACCCGTTCTGCCGCTGATTCCCCAAACATAAACCTAAATCCAACGTCTGATTTTTATTTGGCAGCCCACCGTGGGCCAGTTTTCTTTTTCGGGCTTAAATTGGGACTCGGCACACGCCGACCGTGAGGACGCCCCTCAGCCCTCTTCAAAAGCCTTTGGGGATAGAGGTGATGCCCTGCGGTCTTCTCAACCCCTAGGAGTCTGTCGGACTTAAAATCATTAAAAACCTTATGTATGTTGCGTCTC
>CAYVTN010000213.1:0-1833 GCA_964454395.1 uncultured bacterium
TGTTCATCTGGGACATGCCAAGTTGCTTAAGCACCTGATCGCCCTTGCCCGGCAAGCTCATCTCAATGCCACGGTGATCACATTTGACGACCATCCCCATAGCACCTTGGCCCCGGCCGAAAGGCCGCCGCGCTTGGCTACGCCGGCCCAATGTTTGCAACGCATGGTGCTCCTGGGCGTGGACGAGGTTTTTCTCCTGCCCTTTACCGCCCAATTGGCGGCGCTAACCGCCGAAACCTTTGTGCACACCATTTTGGTGGCTAAACTTGGGGTTAAACATATGGTGGTAGGCCGGGATTTTGTTTTTGGGAAAAACGGCCAGGGAAATATTCAGATGTTAAGGCATATGGGCAAGACCCTGGGCTTCAAGGTCAGTGTGGTGGCGCCCCTGCGCCGGAACGGGCAAATTGTCAGTTCCAGCGTCCTACGGAAATTAATCGCCCAAGGGGCAGTGACCCGGGCCGCGCAATGGCTGGGCTGGGACTATACCCTGCATGGCGTGGTGGAACGGGGAGAAGGCCGCGGAAGCCAGTTGGGGATCCCAACGGCCAATTTACGCACCACCCATGAAGTGGTCCCGTCACCGGGCACCTACGCCGTGCTGGCTGTGATCCGCAACCAGATCTGGCCGGCGCTCTGCCATATCGGCAACCGGCCCACATTCCACCGCTGGGGACCGGAGACCATTGAAACCTTTATCCCGGGCTGGAAAGGTCATCTCTATGGGAAACGATTGGCAGTTCAATTTTTAGGCAAATTACGGGGGGAAAGAAAGTTTGCCAATGCCAACGCCTTGGTACAGCAGGTGATCAAGGACTGGACCGCAGCCCTCCACTTTTGGCCGGACCAGCTCACCCTTCGCCACAAAGATTTGCGGGGCCTTATCAACCATGCCAGGGAAAACATAGGCACCCTGTAAGCAAGCCGGATTGGTTGGTTTCGCGGAGATTCGACATGTCCCCCCCTGCTGTAAACTCCTCTGCAGCAAGCTGCGGCGTATTAATGGCTCCCCTGTCTTTCTCTAACCCGGACAAGCCGGAAAAAATTCTTCACCACAAAGACGCCAAGGTCGCAAAGTTTTTTCGCAAACAATTCCCTTTCAACAGAATATCGCTTTCCTTTGCGACCTTGGCGTCTTTGTGGTGAGATTTTGTTGCCATTCTGAGATGAATTTCAACTCTAAGTTACTAAAAGTGACTGTGTTGCAACATTATTTAATCGTCATGCCGGTGCCCGGCATCCAGTGGTCTTGATTTTAAAGACTTTTCTGGATGCCGTTTCAAGTATGGAAATGAGATGAATGTCATTGTTGCCAAGCATTTTAAGAGCATAACGGGATGACGGGATGAAAAATCCAATGATGATACAGTCTCAAAGGGAGAAGGAAAGCTGTATTCCCATGGCCCCGGCAGGTAATGGAATTTATTTATCCAATAATCAGACAGGGGTTGTTCTTTTTTTACCGGCGACTGCAATAATTGCGGGATTAGACCGATACTGAAATAGGTCATAATCCGGCCTTGCATCCCGGCCTGCCTTATGACTCATCCCGGAATCCTATGCAAGTTCAGCGGAGGCGTCCCTTTCATATAATCTTAACCGGTTGGGACAACGGTGCGCTCCAAGGTCATTTTTTTCAAGTGCCAAGGCCTGGAAGCGTTTATGCGAGGAGGCTCTATGAAACAATTGGATATCACCGTAGAGCAAAAGGAGGATGTGGCGGTACTGGTGGCCGGCGGCATGATGGATATCGATGAGGTCCAGAAATTTGAACGCCATCTCCTACGCCTCCTAAAAGACGAGCAGATTAAAGTGGTGCTGGATTTAAGCCGG
>CAYVTN010000213.1:1843-5631 GCA_964454395.1 uncultured bacterium
GTTGACCTACATTTCTTCCGCCGGCTTGGGCTTGATCATTGGGTATATCCGGGAGCTGCGACGCAAAGGCGGAGACATCAAGATCGGGGGAATGTCGGAACGGGTGCAGGATATTTTGAATACCTTTGGATTTTCCGTCATTTTTGATACTTTTGCCACCAGGGAAGAAGCGATCCTCAAATTTAAGGAACTTTAACACCATGAGTCCTGATCCGAGTTATGCACCCGCCGGCACGGGCTGTCATTATACCTTGAAAACCGCAGTGTGGCTTACGCTCGGCATTTTGTTAATCGGCATGGCCATGGTGTTGATGGTACATCATCATCTCCGTTACAGTTTGACCAGCCAGCTCAAGAACCGCGGGGTAGTTCTGGCCACCCAATTGGCCGTGAAGGCTTCGGAAGCTTTGGTGACCAAAGACCGCCTGCTGATGACCGAAATTGTGACTACTTTGGCCAAACAGGATAAAACCATTGTCATGGCCGCTTTGGTGGACATCGATCAGCATATCCTGGTCAGCAGTCATGCTGATATGGAGGGCGAGCGCTACCCCCAAGCAGGGGAACAGGACAGGAAAGGCCAAGCCGTACAAATCACGTCTTGCAGCTACCAAGGGCAATCATGCCTGGATTTTGGCAGCACCATTATTTTGGACCGGCGCATTGCCGCCACCACCAGGTTGCTGGGATACGCCCATCTGTTGCTTTCCCTGCGTCCCATTCAGACTATGACCGACGTATTATTGTTTAGAAATATGGTGTTGGTGGCCGCCGGAAGTATAGCGGCCTTTTTTCTAAGCTGGTACCTGTTCAGCCGGTTATACAAGAACTTGCTTCATTATATCAGGATGGTGGAACTGATTACAGAAGGTGACTACGACGAACGCCGGGAAAAAAAACATACCTCTGCCAAATACCGTCTTCAGGTCCAAAAACTCAAGAGCAATGTGGAAAGGGTTATTCACAAACGATTGGAAGAAGTCAAAAACCAGCAACGGGAAAAACTGGCCTTGACAATCCAAAGTCAGCTGGTGCCCAAGATGCTGCCTAAACCACCGGGGACGGATTTGGGGATTTATTTTAAATCGGGCAGGACTGCGGGCGGCGACTATTTGGATTGCATCAAATTGGATGACCATCACTGGGGGTTGGTGGCCGCCGATATTGCCGGCCAGGGCGTGGGGTCGGCGGTCATCATGAGCCAGGTACGCTCCTTTTTACGCAGCGTCTGTCAGTACCATTTGTCTCCCTTAAAAACACTTGTCACAACCAACCGACAGTTGTATAAAGAGAAGCAGGATAACGCCCTGATTGCCATGACCTATGCAGTGCTGGACAGCAGCAAAGCCACCCTGAGCTTTTGCCGCGCCGGTCATGTGGGGCCTTTGATTCATAGACATGGTCTGTCCAGACTGGAAGTGGAAAAACCGGCAGGCATAGCCATGGGCATGGCGCCGCCTGAATCCTTTGAAGCTGTGCTGGTGGAACGGAAAATAAAGCTGCTTCCCGGAGATTGTCTCTTGTTGTATACTGACGGCATGCTTAAAAGAATGGGAGAGGACCAGACCTTTTACAATCTGGAACGGCTAAAGGTCATTTTTTCCCTTTACGCCAACCGGCCGGCCAAGACCATATTGAAAATGATTGAAAACGACCTGGAGCAATACAATGCTCTTGACCGACCGGATGATATCGGCATGATGTTGCTTAAGCTAGAGGAGGCCTGAGGATCGTGAATAAAAAAGAATTGGCCAAGCGTTTAACCAAACGCTTTGGATTTAACCAGCGGGAAGCTAATATGATTTTGGACCAGTTTTTAGAGAGCATTGCCAGCGAACTTGAAAAAAAACGGCGCGTGGAGCTGCGTGGCTTGGGGACATTGGGCACCAAACAGCGCCGTCCCAGTCTGGGACGGGTGGTCAAGACCGGCGAAACCGTGGCGGTGCCGGCCATGCGCAGGGTCTATTTCCGCCCCGGCCGGACCTTAAAAGAAATCCATCCTTCGGACCAGTAAGTCTTGATGAAAAGCAGCCTTGATCTGTCCACATTGAATCCCCCCCAATATCGTGCCGTGACCTACGGCCAAGGGCCGTTGCTGGTGCTGGCCGGTGCCGGTTCGGGCAAGACAAGGGTGATCACCTATCGCATTGCTTATTTGCTGGAAACCCGCCAGCTCTCGCCCCATGAGATTATGGCCGTAACCTTTACCAACAAAGCCGCCCAGGAGATGCGCGGACGCATTAACAAGTTGATCGGGAAAAAAGGCGGCCAGGACATTTGGATAGGCACTTTCCACGCCCTCTGCCTGCGCATGCTCAAACAAAGCCTGCCCTATGAATTTTCCATTTATGACCAGGAAGACGCCAAACGCCTGATCAAGGAGTGCCAGCGTGAGCTGAACATCGATGAAAAAATGCTGAAAGCCGATGTGTTGGGATACCGCATTGAAAGCGCCAAGCACGAGTTAATCGACGAAGAAGAGTACGAACGGCTGGCCACGGATTTTGCCACGCGCCTGACGGCCAAGGTTTACCGGCTTTACCAGAAGAAGCTGGCCAAGAACCGGGCGCTTGATTTTGGCGATCTCATCATGAGCACAGTCAAACTCTTTAAAACCCAGCCCGAGCTGCTGCAAAAATACCAGGACCAGTTCCGTTTCATCCTGGTGGATGAATACCAGGATATCAATCACTGCCAATATTATTGGATCAGGCTCCTGGCGGGCGAACAAGCCAACCTGACCGTCGTGGGTGACGATGATCAGAGCATTTACCGGTTTCGCGGGGCTGATCTGAGAAATATTCTGGAATTTGAAAGGGATTACCCCAAAACAGAAGTCGTCAAGTTGGAGCAGAACTACCGTTCCACCCAAAACATTCTGGCGGCGGCTTCGGCGGTGGTGAAAAACAACAAAGGCCGCAAGGAAAAAACCTTGTGGACCGAACAGGCTGCGGGCCCGCCCATTATTTATTTCCGCGGCACCACTGAAATGGAAGAAGCCCAATTTGTGGTGAAAACCATTGTGCAGGATGTGTTTGATTACCGCCGGCGGCAATTAAGTGATTGCGTTATTCTTTATCGCACCAACGCTCAATCCCGTCCCTTTGAAGACGCTTTGCGCCGGGAACGGCTGCCGTATAAGATTGTGGGGGGCATGAAATTTTACGACCGCATGGAAATCAAGGATGTCCTTTCTTATTTGAAGGTCATCGCCAATCCCAACGACGAGCTGGCCCTGAGCCGAATTGTCAATACGCCGGCGCGGGGCTTGGGAGAAGGTGCCCTGGGCAAGGTGCGGGAGTGGGCTTCGCGCCTGAACATGACCATTCTGGAAACCATGGCCTATCTGGCCGACCATCCGGAGGAGTTGACCAGCCGCACACGGGAGGCGGTAGTCCGATTTGCCCGCCTCATGGCGGGGCTGGAGGAAAAAAAAGACCAACTGCCCCTGCCTCAATTTTTAAATACCGTGATCGTGGAGAGTGGCTACCTGGCCATGTGGGAAAAGGCCCCTTTTGAAGAAGGGCAGGCGCGCATTGAAAACCTGAATGAACTGGTGGTGGCGGGTGCGAAGGTTGAAGTCGATTGCGTTTGCCACGCGTGATACCGCCTATGGCAATGTTAAGTTAGTCGTCGCGTCGGCGTCGCTTGACCAATATCGCACCCAATACCAATAACGAAATTGTGGTCGGCTCAGGGATCGTGGCGATCCACGCTTCAGTTTGTCCGTTAGGATTTCTGCCACCTCCTACAAATGTCTTTCCATCCGGCGTGACTCCAGTGACGGA
>CAYVTN010000214.1:0-5627 GCA_964454395.1 uncultured bacterium
GTATTCATCAGCCCCTAAAAGCACGGCGATGGCGAGATCGCGGCCGGTCTTCAACTGGCCGTCGGTCTGTACCCGGATGCGGTCGCGCAGGCGGTTGCTGATAAGCGAGTGCTGGGTCTCGGCCAGCCCCAACTCCCAGGGCAGGCCGGCATGTTTGATGGATGTCATGGGCGACGCGCCGGTGCCGCCGTCAAACCCGGAAATAAGCACGCTGTCCGCCTTGGCCTTGGCCACGCCGGAGGCAATGGTGCCCACGCCCACTTCGGAAACCAGCTTCACCGACACATTCGCTTTGGGATTGGCATTTTTCAAATCAAAGATGAGTTGGGCCAAATCCTCGATGGAATAAATATCATGGTGCGGCGGCGGGGAGATCAGCGTGACCCCGGGCGTGGTATGGCGCACTTTGGCGATGGCCTTGCTGACCTTGTGCCCCGGCAACTGGCCGCCTTCGCCGGGCTTGGCACCTTGGGCCATTTTGATCTGCAGTTCATCGGCATTGGCCAGGTAATTGGACGTGACGCCAAAGCGGCCGGAAGCCACCTGTTTGGTGCGGGAGCATTTGCTGTCGCCATTGGCAAGCGGCAAAAAGCGCACCGGGTCTTCCCCGCCTTCACCGGAATTGCTGCGCCCGCCGATGCGGTTCAGGGCAATCGCCAGATCTTCGTGGGCTTCTTTGCTGATGGATCCGTAAGACATGGCTGCGGTCACAAAGCGTTTGGTAATGGCTTCCACAGGTTCCACGTCTTCAATGGAAATGGGATTGCCTTTTTTGAATTTAAGCAGGCTGCGCAAGGTGACATGAGCTTTGGACTGATCGTTAATCAGCCGGGTGTAGTCTTTAAAGCGCTGGTAATTGTTCTGGCGCACCGCTTCCTGCAGGGCAGCCACGGACTCCGGCGTCCACAAGTGTTTTTCCCCGCCCAGGCGCACGTGATATTCACCCCCTGCGTCCAGCACCGGCGACAGTTCACAGTTTTCCGGATAGGCCCGTTTAAAGCGGGTCATGGTTTCCACGGCCAGATCCTGGAGATCGAGTCCGCCGATGCGCGAGGCGGTATAGGTAAAGTAGGTGTCAATCAATTCCTTGCCCAGTCCGACAGCCTCAAAAATCTGGGCGCCGAAAAAGCTGCGGATAGTGGAAATACCCATGCGGCTGAAGGTCTTGAGCAGGCCTTTTTTCACGGCAATGATATAAGCATCCATGGCTTCGGCTGCGGTCTTTTTCGTTTCCAGATAGCCGGTTTCCGCCAGTTCCTTAACCGTGGCGAAAGCCACGTAGGGGCAGATGGCATTGACGCCGAAGCCGATCAATTGGGCAAAATGAATAACTTCCCGCGCTTCCCCGGTCTCAATGACAATGCCGGTCTGGGTGCGCAGGCCCTGGCGGATAAGATAATGATGGAGCCCCGCGCCTGCCAGCAAGGCCGGAATGGGGGCATGCTGCCCGTCGAATTTTCTGTCGCTGAGGACGATCACCGTGGCACCCTGGCGGATGGCGCCGGCCGTTTGTTCAAAAAGCTTGTCCAAGGCGGCTTTAAGCCCTTCCCCTTCCTGGGCCGCCGGAAAAAGCATGTCAAACTCCTTGACCACAATGTCAGGGTGACGGCTGCAACGCAGGCGCTGCAGGTCTTCAGTGGTGAGGATGGGATGACTCAGTTTCAGCATGGACGCATGCTCCGGTGTTTCGTCGAGGAGGTTGCGTTCCCTGCCGAGCATGCTCATCAAGGACATGACCAACTCCTCCCGCAAGGGATCAATGGGCGGATTGGTTACCTGGGCAAACAACTGGTGGAAATAATCATAGAGCAGATGGGGCCGGTTGGAGAGCACGGCCAGGGCTGCATCCGTGCCCATCGAGCCTGTTGGCTCCTGGCCGTTGGAGGCCATGGGCGACAGGATCATTTTCAAATCTTCTTCCGTATACCCAAAGGCATGCTGCTGACGGCGCAGGATGTCCCTGGCCACCTCGGGCGCTTCGGAGGGTGAAAAAAGGCCGCGCAGGGCAATCTGGTGTTCCTTGACCCATTTGCGATAGGGTTTCTGTCGCACGATATTGGCTTTGACTTCCCGGTCCGGAATAATGCGGTGCTGTTCCAAATCACACAGGAAAATCTTGCCCGGCTGCAAACGGCCTTTGACTTTGATTTTATCAGGTGCAATGTCGAGCACCCCGGTCTCTGATCCGGCCACCACCAAGCCATCGGTGGTGACCAGATAGCGGTTGGGCCGCAGGCCGTTGCGGTCCAGCGTGCCGCCGATATAACGGCCGTCGGTGAATACCAGACCCGCAGGACCGTCCCAGGGTTCCATCATGGCTGCATGGTATTCATAAAAAGCGCGCTTGTCTCGGCTCATGATGTATTTATCGCCAAAAGCTTCAGGCACCATCATCATAATGGCATGAGGAAGCGACCGGCCGGCCGCCACCAAGAGTTCCAGTCCATTGTCCAGGATGGCGGAGTCGCTCTGGCCTTCAATGATGATTGGTTTTAATTTCTCCAGGTCATCGCCCAGCAAGGCCGAGGTCATGACCGCTTCACGGGCGCGCATGCGGTTGATGTTGCCGCGCAACGTGTTGATCTCGCCGTTGTGCGCCAGGTAGCGGAACGGCTGGGCCAGGCACCATTGGGGCAAGGTGTTGGTGCTGAAACGCTGATGCACCAGGGCAAAGGCCGTGGTAAACGTCTCGTCGTTGAGGTCAGGATAAAAAGTGGCCAGCTGGGTGCCGGTCAGCATGCCTTTGTAGTTCACGGTTTTGCTGGATACGCTGACCGGGTAGAACTGGCTGTAATCAGCGTCCGTAAAAGAGGCCACCTTTTTTTCGATCAGGCGGCGTACGATATAAAGTTTAAGCTCGAACTGGTCCGGGCTGACACTGCCCGGCGCAAGAAAATACTGGTGAATGGCCGGCATGGTGGACAAGCTGAACTCGCCCAAGCCCTGCGCATCAACCGGCACGGCACGCGCGCCCAGCCAGGACAAGCCTTCCTGGGCCGCCATTTCCTGAAAGGCTTTTTCGCAGTTGGCGAGCAAGGTTTTATCAGAAGGCATGAACATCATGGCCACGGCATAGCGATACAAGGGCGGCAGCTCAAAGCCCAACTGTCCGGCTTGTTTGCGCATGAAAGCATCGGGCATGCCCATCAAAAGACCGGCGCCGTCTCCAGTGGCATTATCACCACCCAGAGCCCCCCGGTGTTCCAGATTAATGAGGACCTTGATCGCATCCTGCACAATGCTGTGTCTGGGGTTGCCGTCCAGGTGGGCCAGAAATCCGATGCCGCAACTGTCCTTGTCCAGCCCGGGATCAGAGAGCCCCTGGGCCTGAGGAAACCCGGCGGCATTGAGGGTTTGATAATTGGTGAATTGGGAAAACTCTTTTTTTGCCATTATGCATGCCTTTCCTTTTCGATTTTCGATTCTCGATTTTCAATTGCCGGGGAGACTATGGCTCCCAAGTACCACTCCTGCAGAGGTTTCACGGTCAACGGAATCTGGCGCCTCACATTGAGTCCATTGACCGCCGCCTGGGCGCCCTGCATGGTCGTAATGCAGGGAATGCCGTGGGCCACGGCCAGGGTGCCGATGGGACGCACATGATCCCTGCTCACCGGGCCCGAGGGTGTGTTGATGATCAATTGAATCTTGCCTTCCTTAATCAGCTCAAGCACGCTGCGGCTGCCGCAGCCGATCTTGTCTATTTGCTCCACGGGAATGCTGTTGGATTTCAGGACCTTGCTGGTGCCCGGCGTAGCCACCAGGCGATAACCCATTTGGTGCAATTCCCTGCCCAAAAAAACCACATCTCTTTTGTCATCATCCTTGACACTGATAAACACATTGCCCTCTTGGGGCAGTTGCTGACCGGCGGCCATCTGCGATTTGATAAAGGCCATGCCAAAGCTGGCATCGATGCCCATCACTTCGCCGGTGGATTTCATTTCCGGCCCAAGATAGATATCCACTCCGGCAAAGCGCGAAAATGGCAGCACGGATTCCTTGACACTAAAATATTCCGGCACCGGGCGACCGACGATGCCCAACTCGTCCAAGGTCATGCCTGACATCACCTTGGAGGCGATTTTGGCCCAGGAAATACCTTTGGCCTTGCTCACAAAGGGCACGGTTCGGGAGGCCCGGGGATTGACTTCGATAACGTAAATGTTGCCCCGCCGCACGGCATACTGAATATTAATCAAACCGCGCACGCCCAGGGCTTCGGCGATTTTGTGGGTGTTGGCATCAATGCGCTCCACCAATTGATCGCTGAGCGTGTGGGGCGGCAGCACGCAGGCCGAGTCACCGGAATGGATGCCTGCTTCCTCAATATGTTCCATGATGCCTGCCACCACGGTGCGTTGGCCGTCGCAAACCGCATCCACATCCACTTCAATGGCATCTTCCAGAAAACGGTCGATCAGCACCGGCTGGCCTTCGGCGGCTTCAAAGGCCTCCTCCACAAATTCCATCAGGGCCTGCTGGTCATAGACAATCCGCATGGCCCGTCCGCCGAGCACAAAAGAAGGTCGCACCAGCACGGGATACCCGATGGAAGCCGCTTTTTCCACCACTTCATCCACCGAGCGGGCAATGGCGTTTTCCGGCTGGGCCATGTCCAACTCCGCCATGAGCTGGGCAAACTGGTCGCGGTCTTCAGCACGTTCGATGGCCGACACCGGCGTGCCCAGGATGGGCGCGCCCGCATCATACAAACGGCGGGCGAGATTGAGCGGGGTCTGGCCGCCGAACTGGACAATCACGCCCTCCGGCTTTTCCAGCTCAATGATGTTCATGATGTCTTCAAAAGTCAGGGGTTCAAAATAAAGCTTGTCCGATGTGTCGTAATCAGTGGACACGGTCTCGGGATTGGAATTGACCATGATGGTTTCATAACCCAGATCCTGCAGGGCAAAGGAGGCGTGGCAGCAGCAGTAATCAAACTCAATGCCCTGGCCGATGCGGTTGGGACCAGCGCCGAGAATGACAATTTTCTTCTTGTCCGAGACTTGCCCCATTTCATTTTCTTCTTCATAGGTGGAGTAGCAATAGGGGGTATAGGATTCAAACTCCGCGCCGCAAGTGTCCACCAATTTGTACGTGGGCACCACGCCCAATTCCTTGCGCCGGCGGCGCACTTCGAACTCGCTGCAAGCAGCCCACTTGGCGATTTGGGCGTCGCTGAAGCCTTCCTGTTTTATGCTTGTCATCCAATCGGCAGTCATGGTTTCGAGCTTGTGTCCGGCCCGGCCTTCGGCAAGATCACGGTCCACGATCATTTTCAACTGATGCAGGAACCAGGGATCAATGCCCGTGGCCTGCTGCACGTCGTCTACGGTCAGATTCTTTTTAAAGGCTTCGCGGATGGTGAAAAGCCGCTCCGCATGGGGCTTGGACATTCTTTCCAAAAGCACTTCCCTGGAAAGGTTGATGCCGATTTTTTCGTAATCCTCATAGCCGAAGCGCTTGATCTCAAGCCCGCGCAGTCCTTTTTGCAGGGCTTCCCGGAAGGTGCGTCCAATGGCCATGGTCTCGCCCACGGATTTCATGGACACGCCCAGTTTGGGATCAGCGCCGGGGAACTTTTCAAAAGCAAAGCGGGGAATTTTCACCACCGTGTAATCAAT
>CAYVTN010000215.1:0-5620 GCA_964454395.1 uncultured bacterium
CTTAATGGGAGAGGCCGCGGAAAATTGAAATTGAAAGCGCACCTCCTCCGGCAGGGGTATGGCCTTTTTGGTTTTGGCCTTGCTGTCGGCATTGACCACCACAATCGGAGCCACGCTTTTAATCTCATTGTTGTGCTCATCGGTCAACTGTAGAATGAACTGGTAACCTTTTTTCAGGGCCACCTTCCTGTTCTGTTCATCCGTGCCGTCCCAGGCAAAATCCTTGGGAATGATCCCTTTGCCCTGGTATTTTTTCAAAACCCGGCCGTCATCATTGACAATGGTAATCACCCAACTTTTAATTTTGCGAGTGTTGCTGGTGCTGAAACTCACCTGCCCGGCGAAAATATCGCGGGGCAAAGCTTTAAGTTTGGGCAATTTGGTAATGGAGACGGGAAGAATTTCTCCCCGTTGTTCAGCGGTGTAACCCAGTTTATCCACGATTTCAAATTGATAACGGTAATAATTCTCCGCATTGGTGGCAACACCCCGGCTGTCCAAACCGTCCCAGACCACTTCCAAAGGAAGCTTGTCATCGCCCTGGTAAAGGCGCACCACTTTGCCTTGACGATCTTTGATGGTGACCTTCCATTTCTTAAGGCCGGCGGCTATCTGCGACTTGGGAATCAGATGGATTTCCTGCCTCGCTTCCCCCTGATCATTGACAAATTGTTTGCTTATCAAGGTCACTTCAAGTTTTGGTCTGGCAACACGGCGCTGGCTGCCGAAATCATATTTCAGGGAGATCTGATGGGTCACGCCCAGGGTGCCCAGGGGCGAAATGGCATAGTCAATCATAATACTTTTCCATTTGAATCCCGCTCCGAAGACCAGCCAGTCGCCGCTATCGGCCTGACTGCGCCAGGCCGCACGGATAAAAAGATCATTCCACACCTTGCCTTCCAAAGCCACCGCCACGCGCAAATCATCGCTAAAGGGCTGGGTGGCTTGGGTCAACAAAGTAAAACTATCAGGGTCATCGGGCCACCATTGGTAGGCTGCACCCAAACAAAGATGCATGGGTGCAAGGTCGGCTTTCTGAATAAAGGGGGTGGCAAAGCCCAGGTTGGCCAAAGTTAATCCCAAGGTAAGATGATCATTAAGCAGGTAATACTGGGCGCCCAAATCCATTGCCAAGGCAAAGGCTTGCCGGCTATCCATATCCTGCCAGGCAAGATTGATTTTGCCACCCAGGGCCAGGGACCGCATGAGTTTAATGGCATACGCCCCGCCGGTACGCAACATCCAGGCCTGACTGCTGGCGATATCCGGGTCATTGGTGCTGTTGAATGGCTCCACCCGCAGAAAATTAAGATCCATACCCACACTGGCTTTGGGCCCGAGCGGTTGCACGCCCCACAACCCCTGATAAGAGACGCCTTCCCACCAGGCTAAATGGCTCAACCCTATTTGCGGATTGATCAGGGTGACCAAACCGGCCGGATTGGCAAACAACAATTCCGAATCCTGGGTCATGGCCACGGCCGTTTCCCCCAGACCGGCTGTGCGCGCGCCGGGATTCATGGTTTCAAAATCGTTGCTGACTCCTGCCCCGGCCCGGCCCGTGCGGGGTGCGGCCACTGCCGCCGTCAGCATGAGCAACACCAAGCCAACACGGCCCGGTAAGCGTAACGGCTGCATCCTGCGGGACTGGATCATCATTTGATCACCAGCACTTTTTTGATGACTTTGCGCTTGCTGCTTTCCAGCACCACATAATAAAGCCCGGACGCCACGGTTTCACCGTTTTGATTTCGTCCGTCCCAGGCCAGATCGAGCTGCCGCCCGGCCACGGTTGATTCCTCATAAGAGGTGATTTTTCTTCCCTTCAAAGAATAAATGGTGATGGCGGCTTTTTCCAGGGGCAACAATTCCAGATGGACCTGCAAGGATTCCATGGCGGGATTAAAATGGTTTTGATTAAGATAGAAAATGGCCGCCGGCGTGGGGGTTTTTGTTGGCGGTACGGTTTTGGTGATGGTGGCGGACCGGGTCACACTGGGTGTGATGGTCCATGTGGCTGACTGGGTCAGTGTCGGTGTCCGGGTGAGTGTTGGAGAAACCGTGGACGTTCGGGTATAGGAGGCCGACGGCGTCAGGGTGGCGCTGATGGTCAACGTGGGGGTGGCCGTGGCAGAGGGTGTGGGAGACAATGCGGGTGTGGACGTGGGGCTCAATTCAGGGGTTTGACTTGGGGTGAAGGTGGGTGAACTAGTCCGGGTGTAAGTGGCGGAAACGGTAAGCGTGTTGGTAAAAGTGGGCGTAGGGCTCGGCGTTGGACTGGGCGTCTGAGTTTTGGTATCAGTAAAAGTGGGACTCGCGGTATTGCTGGGCGTATCCGTGATGGTGAAAGTAAAAGTCGGAGTGCCTGAGAACGTGGGCGTCGGAGTCTGGCTGGGCGTCTTGGTAAAGCTGGGGGTGGGACTCGGAGTCAGGGTATCCGTTGGCGTAAAAGTCGGACTGGAACCCGTACTTTGCAGGTTAATCTGGGCCATTTCCTTGCGCATTTGTCCAGTGGGATTGGAGGCGCCGGTGCTCTCCCAAAACCACACGGTCACTGTTTTGATGTTAGCTCCAGTGGTTAGCTCGGCAGGAACAATCAAAGGGTTGGCGCGAAGGTTGGGCGTGTTGGACCAACTGTCTGCGCCTGCGGGCAGCCATTGGTCAAAGCTGCCCGAAGCCGTGATGGTGTTGGGAAAATTGAAGCTTACCAGATCGGAACTGCTCTCCACCCTGATAAACTGCGCATTGGGCAGGGCCCATTCCAAATTTACGGCAGTGGAGGTGGTATTAGCGGCACCGGCGTTAATGCGCAGAGGTGGCATGGCGGCATCGGACAGAGGATAATAGTAATCATTAATGGATGCCGCCGTATACAACCGTTGCTTTTGAGCATCCATGGCCAGGCTGCTGACCCCGGTACCGCTGCCGATGGAATTCGGGCCTGTTGTAAAACCTCCGTCCTGATCCAGGTTATACCAATACAGGTTATTCGTACTGCCCACGTAAAGGACAGAACGCACGGCATCCAGCATCAAACTGTCCACAAAATTTCCGGCACCCAAATTTTGGGGCGTCCCGACGGCGCTCAAATTACCGTTTCCATCCAAATCAATGGCATAGACTTTAGTATCCGAAGCGCTGCCGGCATAAAGTTTTCCTTTCACGGTATCCAGCGCCAAGGTGGTAATCCCACTGGCGCCGGCCGAAACAAAGTTAAACGTTGAAGGAACGCCCGACGCGCCGATATCACAAACACCGATTTGACCGTTCTCTCTGCCGATATATAATTTGCGATGCGACATATCCATGGCCAGGGCATGAACATCACCGCCCGTATCATATGATGACGGTGGCGTTTGCGGCAATCCGGAGGCATCCAACCTATAAACCGCCAAACTTTGTGAGCCTGCAAGGAGCCCCAGGTATAAGCACTGATCCACCGGATTAAGGGCCACACAAGTTGCATCATTAGTAAAATTATTATAGTTATAGGACGTTTGAATATTGCCGTTGCCGTCCAATGAAATAGCCACTAAAACCCCTCCCAGGTTGGAATTGGCCAGATATAGTTTTTGAGCTTCCGTGTTTAAGGCCAGGCCAAAGGTACCGCTGGCAACTTTGGTATTGGTTGACCCCGTAGGATTTCCGGATCCATCCAGATCAAAAATATAAAGGTTAATGGCCTTATTGGCCGCATAATAGAGTTTCTGATGCGTGGGATCAACGGCCAAAGCCGTCCCGTTGTTGGATCCTGAAAAATAGGTTTGCCCCGTCTGGGGCGAGGCCCAGGTTAACTGAGGTAAAAAAAACAACATCAGGAATAATGTCAGCTTATAGTTCTTCATGCCGGCCCTTTGCGGTGATCAGTGAAATCTCGTCTTCGGTTCTCGTGGCGGAAGGCCATCTTTGACCACGTTACTTCGTCACCCCGGCATGATTTTAGCCGGGGTCCGGAAGCATTTAGCTTTTGCTTACAAAATCAATGGATTCCGGCTAAGCGTAACTTGTCCCGCCTATGCGGGATGCCGGAATGACGACGGAGAAAGAGCGTTGAATACCAAAATTAGCTTTCCGCAACAGGAACTAGTTAAGACTTATGCAAAAAATTGGCCTCAGATCACCATTGATCCGAGGCCAATTGCTATGTTCACATCACATCCCCATGACTCATTGGTCAGGATTTTGACGACGGACTACCAGCGTGCCTTGTGTTTCCTGCCTCCGTTAAGGGTCCAGTACCCCCAGCCACGGGCATTCACCACATACTCATAATGATCCATGGCGCCGCGCCGGTTTAAAATATCCAGGAATCCGCTGCCGGCGCCGGTTTCATCAAACGTAAGTTTCAATTCCAAGGTGTGGTCGGTGCGGTAGAGGCGGTAAAAAGCGCTTTTGTCCACCTTACTGTTCCTGAAGTCAATCAGGGTTTTATTTCCTTCAATGTCCAACAGCTCGACGCTAAATCTTTCTTCATTGCCTGCAATGTTATTGGAGAGGTCAATAAGGATGTTCATATAAGGACCATCTTCTATTTTATTGGCATAACGCCATTGATAACGCACCATATCGTGCTGGTTTTTATAGACATCAACGTAGAAAGACTGGGTATCAATGCCGATAAAATCGTGGTTTGCATTGTATTGTTGAAAAGTATAATGATCCGTCCCGTAGGAGGGTTCCGCCGTCCAGCCTGGATACATTTGGCCATAAAAGCCTGCATGAGGACGCCATCTGAAAGGCACCAAGGTCACTTCAGGATCATAACCGGCGGGATCGGTGCCTTCACCGGGCGCCCAGGTTTGGGTGACAATATCAGCTGCGGTTTGCATGACCACTCTATCCAAGTGATGGCGCAACACAACTTTGAAAAACAGGCGATGAGAAGTGAGCAAGTCATTGAGGGTGCCGTCGCCAATATACATGCCAATCCAATGGCCGGCAAAAAAGGTATAAAACCGGTGCCTCCAAAAACAGAGGTTCCGCTGCAGATGGGCTTTCATCCGCATCAGGAATTTTTTATATCTATTTTTTTTAATTTTGATTTTGTATTTCTTGGCAGCCTTACTATTGCCATAACCGCCAAAACAACTGGCGCTGACCTGACCGTCGGTGGCCAAGGTGGTGGTTCCTGGCTGAGCCGCATCCGAAGCGGCCGCCATGGTGGGAGAGGTGGTGGGATTGGTAATTTCCGGTGCTGTTGGTCCTACAACGTTTTGTCCGCATCCTGTAATAACCAGTGCACTTGCAATACCTGCCATCACTAAAAATCTTTTAAGTCCCATCATTTATTATCCCCCATCCTGTTCGACTCTCTTACAAAAATCATTATAACATTGGTTTATTAGTGGAGCAAGTATATTTGTACTTATTTTTGTAATATTTAACGAGACTTTTTTTGCAAGGTCATTGTTCATTCTACCCGGTCATCTTGTGGGTGCAATTACCCCTTTCCGGCTATTTTTTAACCACTGTTGTGCTCTCGTCCACCAGAAAATCGTAAGGACTCGCTATTTCATTATTGATATTAACTTGAAAATGCAGGTGATTACCTGTTGAGGAACCGGTAGACCCTACCCTGCCTATGATTTGGCCTTTTTTAACGTGATCCCCTTTTTCC
>CAYVTN010000216.1:0-5619 GCA_964454395.1 uncultured bacterium
CAGCACGTAATCCGAGCGATCAAGGAAGGACTAAGAAATGATACAGCTTATAATGGCCTGGACCTTGTAGTCAGGGATTTTACAGGAAAAAACAGAACAAAGGTCAATCGAAGCCATTTCTCCGGACAAAGACGTGGACGGGTTGCATCCCATCAACCTGGGCTGGCTGCTGGCCGGTCATCCGCGATTTGTATCCTGCACCCCCGCCGGGGTTATGGAATTGATCAAAACAACCGATATTGAAATTGCAGGTAAAAAAGCTGTGGTGGTGGGCCGTTCCAACATGGTCGGCAAACCCATTGCCCAGCTGCTGCTGATGGCCAATGCCACGGTCACCATGTGCCATTCCCGGACCGAGGACTTGGCGCAGGAATGTAGCCAGGCCGATATTCTGGTGGTGGCTATCGGGCGGAAACAGTGTATTCTTGGCGATTGGATCAAGCCGGGCGCCGTGGTCATTGACGTGGGCATCAACCGCGATGAGAGCGGGCTGCACGGAGACGTGGATTTTGAACAGGCACGCTTAAAAGCCGGTCATATCACGCCGGTTCCCGGCGGGGTGGGGCCCATGACCATCAGTATGCTCATGGCCAATACCCTTAAAGCCGCCCGGCAACGACGCCGTAGCTAGTTTTGTTGCGGAAAGATCCTTTCTGGCCCCAATCATGGGCGGCCACATAGAGCCGCCCATGATAATCTATGAAAAGAAAGGGCGTTTGCAGGGGCGGGTTTAAAACCCACCCCCACAAGATATATGTCCGACACGTGACCGTAGAGGCACGGCGCTTGTGCCCCTATACTTATTCCAACCTCGCCATAAAAGGAGCATGCCCATGAGCGCAGCATCGCGAAAATATCCCCGCAAGGTGCCTTCCAAAAAGAATTTGAAAAAGGAACCGGTCATGGATCAGAGTTTATATGATCAGGATTCATGGCGCATTTTCCGGATTATGTCCGAGTTTGTGGACGGCTTCGAGATGATGGCCAATATCGGTCCGGCGGTCACGGTGTTTGGCTCGGCGCGCACCAAACCCCAGGATCCGGTGTATCAAAAAACCGAACTCATTGCCTCTAAACTGGCCAAGGCCGGCTTCGCCATTATTACCGGCGGCGGTCCGGGTTCCATGGAAGCGGCCAACAAAGGCGCCATTGAAGCCGGAGGCCGCTCGGTGGGCCTGAACATCGAATTGCCCATGGAACAAAAAGCCAATCCTTACCTGAATGTGCCTCTCGGCTTTCGTTACTTCTTCGTGCGCAAGGTGATGTTCATTAAATATGCCCAGGCAGTGCTCATCACGCCGGGTGGTCTGGGTACCTTGGATGAATGCTTTGAGGTCATGACCCTTATCCAGACCGATAAAATCAAGCCGGTGCCCCTGATCCTGGTAGGCCGGGATTACTGGAAGGGTTTGCTGGATTGGATGAAGAGCACGGTGATTAAAAGAGGCATGATCGGGCCGGAGGAAATGTCGATCATCAAGATCATGGATGATCCTGATGAAATCGTGCGCGCAGTTAAAAAAGAGTCCAGGCATCTCAAAAGCAGGCTCGGGAATTTTTAGTCCTTACAATTGACAGGCAGCTTGATCATCTGTTACCATCATGAGCCCGTAACCGCAACCAGGAGACAAGGCATTCCTGCGGCGGTGGGTAAGCACCTTGACCGTTAAAGGATGATCATGCCCCTTCGTGTGGACCAACGATTAAAAACCTCCCTTAAAAGGGTGCGGACGCACCTGGTTTCTTTTCTCACGGTGGACTTTCCCTTTGCGCAGAAGATGGTCCGCTACTTGCTGCAAACGTCGGGCAAACAATTGCGTTCCCGCGTGACCCTTCTGGCGGCGCTCAGCAAAGGCCCGGTGCCTTCACGGGTGGAGCGTCTGGCTGCGGCCATCGAACTTTTCCACCAGGCCACCCTGATCCACGATGATGTCATTGACCATGCCTCCACCCGGCGGCGGCGCACCACCCTTAACCAGCGTTTCGGCAATGAGGCCGCGGTCATGCTGGGCGATTACCTTTTTACCAAGATCATGCATGTCATGATTCACGACATGCCGGCGCGGGTGCAAACCATCAGCGCCCGGACCATCAGCCAGGTTTGTCTGGGTGAGGTCGAGGAAATCGGGATGCGCCATAATGCGCATCTGTCCCTGAAGCGTTATGAAAAGATCATCCATCTCAAAACCGCCAGCCTGTTCAGCGCGACCTGTGAATGCGGGGCCCTGCTGGCCGGGCACACCCCGGTCATGCAGCGTCGCTTTGCGGCCTATGGCCGGGCGCTGGGCATGGCTTTTCAAATTCAGGATGACTTGCTGGACATGCTGGGCTCGCAGCACAAACTGGGCAAGAAGCCGGGCATTGATATTCATGAAGGCCGCATCACCTTGCCGGTGATCATGGCGCTAAAAACCCTACGTCCCAGGGAACGTCTTCAGCTGCAACACTTGCTCAAACAGGCTGATACCAAGCGTGAGGATATTTTGCCCTGGCTGGAAAAAAGCGAGGCGCTGCAGGCCAGCCGTCGCATTGGGGAAAAGTACATTGAGGAAGCGGTCCAGGCACTGGCGCCACTTCCCGCCGGGGCGGTAAAAACAGAATTATTAATGTTGGCGCATTTTTCTATTGATCGCGAGCACTGAATCGGTTATTAATAATGAACTCTAATTAAAAGCATCAATTTTGTCCTTTATCTCCCAAACTGTTGGGGGATAGGTTCCTAATACTGAACCTGATTTTATTTCGAGGCTACCCCACATGGAAAGTATAAGCACGCCGCTGTTGTTGATTTTGGCCTTGGGCACGGCTATTTTTTGTCTGGCCGCCGGGCTGTGGCTGTCCTGGCTGCTGCGTCCCAGCCACAAAACCACGGTCAAATTGGAACCCTATGAATGCGGGGAGCCCACCATTGGACCTTCCCAGGTACGCTTTAAAACCAGGTTCTATTTGCTGGCCATTGCCTTTGTGATTTTCGATGTGGAAGCTGTTTTTCTTTTCCCCTGGGCCGTGGCCTTTGAAAAACTGGGCCTATTTGCTTTTGTGGAGATGGTGGTGTTTGTGGGCATTTTATTGGTCGGTCTGGGCTATGCCTGGCGGAAAGGGGCCTTGGTATGGCGGTCGTAGAAAAAGTGACGGGCTTGGTGGAGCGTTTTCCCGGCGGCGGGCTGGTGCTGACCTCCCTGGAATGGGTGCTCAACTGGGGCCGCAAGAATTCCTTGTGGCCGCTGACGTTCGGGCTGTCATGCTGCGCCATTGAAATGTTTTCCACCGGGGCCTCGCGTTGGGACTGGGCCCGCTTTGGCAATGAAGTCATCCGGGCCACGCCTAGGCAGGCGGACCTGATGATCGTGGCCGGCACGGTTTGCTGGAAGATGGCGCCGCGGTTGAAACGGCTCTATGAACAGATGGGGGAACCGCGCTATGTGATTGCCATGGGCGCCTGTGCCGTATCGGGCGGTCCTTTTTATTATGATTCCTACGGCACGGTGCGCGGGGTGGATCAATTGGTGCCGGTGGACATTTATATTCCCGGCTGCCCACCCAAGCCGGAGGCCCTGATGAATGGCATTCTGGAATTGGAAAAAAAGATTATGGAAGAAACGCTTCCCGGCCGCAGTGCCAAGGTGAAAAAAGCATGACCGCATCACTTTTAAAAGAGCTTCAGCAACGTTTAACCGGCGCTACTGTCAAAGAAGGCCAAGGGTTTGCCCAACAGCTGGAATTGTCCGGTCCGGAAGCATGGGCCAAGGCTGCCCGCGTGCTGCAATCGGATTTCGGGTTTGACGTGCTGGAGGATTATACGGCCTTGCATTTGGCCCCGGGCTTTCAGCTGCTGATGCGCCTGCTCGGCAGCGGGGATAAGGACAAAAAGCTGACCGTAAAGACCACGTTGCCCCAGGAGGCCCCGCAAGCCCCCAGCGTTACCGCGGTTTTTGCCGGCGCCAATTGGTATGAACGGGAAATTTTTGATATGTTCGGTATCACCTTCACCGGTCATCCTGACCTCAGACGGATTTTATGCCCTCAGGATTGGAAAGGTCATCCCCTGCGCAAAGACTATGAGGATGATAAATTATTGAAGCGGCCTATGTAGGGACACGACACCTGTCCCGCGAATGCTGGGATGCCGTGCCGCTACATGGGCAAAGACGCAAACCTGTGCCCGGTGGGTATGGGCGAGACGGATTTTTTATGTCGGACTTTGCCGGCTAAAGGAACATGATGATGCCTGTAGACAATGATTGCGTCAGTACCGATAACCTTGCTACCGACGAGTTGATCCTCAACATGGGGCCGCAGCACCCCAGCACCCATGGGGCCCTGCGTCTGATCCTGAAACTGGACGGGGAAGAAGTGGTTTCGGCTGATCCGGAAATCGGGTTTGTCCATCGCGGCTATGAAAAAATGGCCGAAGCCATGACTTACACCCAGTACATTTATTTGACGGACCGGATCGACTATCTCTCGGCCATCTTCAATGAATGGGCCTATTGCATGGCTGCGGAAGAACTGGGCCGGATCGAAGTGCCCAAACGGGGACAATACCTGCGCGTGATAGCAGGCGAGTTATGCCGCCTTTCCAGTCACCTGGTATGGTTGGGCAGCATGGGCATGGACCTGGGCGCCTTCACGCCCCTTACTTATACCTTCCGTGAAAGGGAAATGATTCTGGAACTGTTTGACGCGTTGTGCGGCCAGCGCATGACCTTCAATTATTGCCGCCTCGGCGGCGTGGTTCGCGATCTTCCCACAGGCTTTGTTAAGGCAGCCAAGGACTTCCTGTCTTATTTCAAATCCCTGCCGGATGTGTACGACGATCTGCTTTCCAAGAACCCGATCTTTCTGGCCAGGATGAAAGGCGTTGGCCGGCTGGATGTAAAAACTGCCCTGAACTATGCCGTGACCGGTCCCAATTTAAGGGCCTGCGGTTTGGCCCAGGACCTGCGGCGCACGGAGCCCTATTCCAGTTATAATGATTTTGATTTTAATGTGGTCACAGCCACGGAAGGGGACTGCCTGGCCCGTTACCGTATCCGGGTGGAGGAAATGCGTCAATCGGCGAGGATTATTGAACAAGCCCTGGAAGGCCTGCCTGAAGGCCCGGTGCAAGCCAGGGTGCCGCGTGTGTTTAAACCCCAACCGGGGGAAGCCTACAGCCGTCTGGAATCTTCGCGGGGGGTGCAAGGCTTTTATCTGGTCTCCGACGGATCGGTTAAACCCGGCCGTTGCAGGATCAGGGTGCCCAGTTTTGCCAATATCGCGGTGCTGCCGGAAGTGCTTAAAGGCGTGCATGTGGCGGATATTGTGGCCATTATGGGCAGCATTGATTTCATTGTACCGGAGATCGACCGATGAACTATGTGATGGAACCAGTCCAACTGATGAGCCTGATTCAGCGATTTCTGGAGCAGATCACCACCACCTTGGGATGGCCGGTCTGGATTGCGCAGGTGATTGGGGCTTTGGCCATGCTGGTGGCGCTCTTTTTATTTTGCAGTATAGTGGTAATGGGGCTGGTGTACGCAGAGCGGAAAATAGCGGCGCGCATGCAGGCCCGCGTGGGCCCCATGCGGGTGGGTTGGCACGGTCTGCTGCAGATTATCGCTGATACCATCAAAC
>CAYVTN010000217.1:0-5596 GCA_964454395.1 uncultured bacterium
TTACCATGGCCAACCAGGTCAATCCCAGCCAGGTACAGACTATCGTGCAAAGCGTCATCCCAAAAGTCCTTTGGGAATACGGCGTCACTGATGTCAATGATCCCACTTGGGTGCTGACCGATATCAGCTGGTCTACTGATCCTGATGTCTGGGAAGCTGCCCGTGAGCAACTGGCGCAGTTGCTGGATGGTGCATCGCTATCTCCCACCCCTTCGCCCAATGCCACGTCCACGGTCAATCCTACGGTGACCACAGTGACAACCAACACACCTACCCCAACACCAACCATTGCCCTGGCCGAAGCGCTTAAAGGCAAACCGGTCCTGGTCTACCCCAATCCTGCCTCAAACAGCATGACCTTTCTGGTTCAGGTTCCCCAGGCAGGTAAGGTCACGGTCACCATCTATAATATAGCGGGCGAGGTCGTCGCCACCCTGGGTGAACATTTTAATCCAGGGGTTGGCTCCCTGAGTTGGAATTGCCGCCGCGTCAGCCCCGGCATTTACCTGGCCCGGATCGTGCAAAACAACCAGGAACTGGGCAAACTGAAAGTGGCCATCCGGTAATGTCCCTTCGCCCCTAAACGATACCCCCGTCTTCTCAAGCTTTATGGCAGGCTAAGCCTCAGCATGTGCTTTACGCCCCAAAAACCAATAAACCGCCAGGCTTCCCAAAAGACAAAATAGCCCGCCTATCTGCAAGGCAAAACCGGACGAGGTACGGGCGGCTACCAGGCCCATCCACAAACTTCCTATGGGCATGCTGCCGCCGAACACGAGGGCCCAAATTCCCATGATACGCCCGCGTAAATGATCAGGTGACTGGGTTTGAATGAGGCTGTTGCCAATGGAATAGAGCAGAATGATGCCAAAGCCGGCGAAGAAAATAAAGAAAGCCGCCCCCACCGGCTGAAGAATCAGGGCAAAAAGAAAAATAAAGACAGCATAGATGCCAGCACCGATATAAAGGGTTTTGGTCAACACCAGACGGTCACCCAGGGCTGCCACCAGCAAAGCTGCAGTGGCTGCTCCCAAGCCATTGACCGCCAATAGCCAGCCGTATCCCTGGGCATTGAGGTGCAGTTGGGTGACCACAAAAGCCGGCAGCTGGGTGCGGTAAGCCCATCCGCCGATGCCCACCACCAATAACATGGCTACGGCCTGTGCAATGATGGGACTTGTCCTAAGGTATTTAAACCCTTCCAAGGTATAGCGCCAGTCAGATTTGACTTTTTTGGGAGTGTAATGTGATGACGGCAGTTTTATGCGATGCAGCGCATAAATCACCGCCAGATAACTTGCCGCATCCCAAACAAAACACCAGGCTGCTCCAACGGAAGCCAAGAGCAGGCCGCCAATGGCTGGGCCAACCACCCTTGCGCCGTTCACCATGGCGCTGTTCAGGGCAATGGCATTGACCAGGTCTTTTTTGCCCACCAGCTCCACCATCAGGGTCTGGCGGGCAGGCATCTCAAAGGTTAAAGCCAGGCCCCAGAGGGTGGCAAAAACCATAAGGGTAGCCATGTGCACCGGACCTCGGAATAACAGGATGGCCAATGCCAACGAGGACAACATGGCAAACCAACTGGTGCCTATAAAAATCCTGATCTTGGGGATCCGGTCGGCCAAGGCGCCGGCATACACGGCCAGGAGAAAAATCGGAAGGTAATTGAGCATAAACACAATGCCCAGTAATAATTCGGAACGGGAAAATTGGAAAGCCACCCAGCCCAAGCCCGCCGTACGCGCCCAGGTGCCGACAAGGGAAACCGATTGGCCGGAAAAAAAATAGCGGTAATTGGGATTGCGCAGCGCTGAGAAAGTTTTATGCCAGCCGGTCAGGGGTGCCAGGCCTTCATTATCCGCTTGAGGCTGTTGCAAAGGTTCCGAGGGGTTCATGGGGCACTCATCCGCAATAAGTGAATTCGCCAAAGTTCCGCAAGGTACTGACAGCGTGAGCCACTACACTATTTTCACATACGGACAAACGGATGTCATGGATTTGAAATAAAAAAGGGGATCAAGTCCTGAAAGCTCACAAGACTTGATCCCCCGTCAAATTAGTCCTGGATGCGCATGCGGTAAAAAGAACGCCAAACGAATATCATGGAGATGGCCAGGAAAATAATGGTCAGGGTTATACTGGCCGCCCGCGACAGGGTGATGGCCAGTTCCACGGCCAGCAAGCCAAAGAGGGTGGTAAATTTGATCACCGGATTCATAGCCACCGAGGAAGTATCCTTGAAGGGATCCCCCACCGTGTCTCCGATTACCGTGGCGGCGTGCAGGGGCGTATTTTTTTCCTTCAGATCAGTTTCCACGATTTTCTTGGCATTGTCCCAGGCCCCGCCGGCATCGGCCATGAAGATGGCCTGATACAATCCGAAGATGGCAATGGAGATAAGGTAGCCGATAAAAAAGCGGGAATCCAGACAGGCAAAGGCCAGGGTTCCGAAGAAGACCGCCAGGAAGATATTGAACATCCCCCGCTGGGCGTAACGGGTACAGATCTGCACCACCTTTTTACTGTCTTCCACCGAGGCTTTGACGGTATCGATTTCGAGGTTGATGTTTTTCTTGATGAACTCCACCGCCCGGTGGGCGCCCGTGGTCACCGCCTGGGTTGAGGCGCCGGTGAACCAAAAAATCATAGCCCCTCCGGTCACAAGGCCCAGGAGAAACACGGGGTTGAGCAGGGAGAACATGGCATCCGTGGTGTGCAGTTGTGCTGCGGTGATAATCCCATGGCCTGTGGGGTTGGCTAAAAGCACGATGATGGAAAAAATCAAGGTGGTCGCACCTACCACCGCCGTGCCGATTAGCACCGGCTTGGCCGTGGCTTTAAAGGTATTGCCCGCCCCGTCATTTTCCTCCAAGAAATCCTTGGCCCTGTCGAAGTTGGGTTCGAATCCGAATTGGCTCTTGATTTCTTCCTTGATGCCCGGCAGCGTTTCGATGGTGGATAGCTCATAAACCGACTGGGCATTATCCGTGACCGGACCATAGGAGTCAACAGCAATAGTCACCGGGCCCATGCCCAGGAAGCCAAAGGCCACCAGGCCAAAGGCAAAAACCGAAGGCGCCACCATGAGGCTGCCCAGGCCGGCGGTACTCACCAAAAAGCCTATGCCCATGAGCACCACAATTGACAGGCCTATCCAGTAGGCTGAAAAATTACCGGCCACAAATCCGGACAGAATCCCCAAGGAGGCCCCGCCTTCCCGCGCGCTGGCGACGACTTCCTTGACATGTTTCGAATTGGTGGAAGTGAAAACTTTGACCAACTCGGGAATAATGGCTCCGGCCAAGGTGCCGCAGGTAATGATGGTGGACAGTTTCCACCACAGCGTGCCGTCGCCCAAATGGGCAATCAAGAGGTAGGAGAACAAATAGGTGACGCCCACCGAGATAACGGAAGTGACCCAGACCAGGCTGGTGAGGGGCGATTCGAAATCCATTTTGTCGCTGTTGCGAAAACGCATGGCGGCAACGCTCTCGTTGACCCAATAGGATAGCCCGGCGGTCACAATCATCATCACGCGCATGGCAAAGATCCAGACCAGCAGTTGGACCTGTGCCGCTGGATTGGCCACGGCCAGTACAATAAAGGTAATGAGGGCCACGCCGGTAACCCCATAGGTTTCAAACCCGTCGGCCGTGGGGCCAACCGAATCGCCGGCATTGTCGCCGGTGCAGTCGGCAATAACCCCGGGATTGCGGGCGTCATCCTCTTTGATCTGAAAAACGATCTTCATGATGTCCGAGCCGATGTCCGCAATCTTGGTGAAGATCCCGCCTGCTATACGCAAAGCCGCCGCCCCCAGGGATTCACCGATGGCAAAGCCGATAAAACAGAAACCGGCCAGATGGCCCGGAATGAAAAGTAAAATGGCGAGCATGAGGATCAGTTCAATGCTGATGAGCAGCATGCCGATGCTGATACCGGACTTCAAAGGAATGGCATAGGTGGGAAAGGGCTTCCCTTTCAGGCTGGCAAAAGCCGTGCGGGAATTGGCAAAGGTGTTGATACGGATACCGAAGAGGGCCACAAAAGCGCTGCCCGCAATGCCCAGCAGACTAAACCCGAGGATGATAAGCATGTTGGACAAGCCCACCGGTTTGAGCCATCCGAAATAAACGGTAATGATGACGCCAATGAAAACCCACAGTACCATAATGAACTTAAGCTGGGTGAACAGATAGGTTTTGCAGGTGGCATAGATAAGTTCGGAAATTTCCCGCATGGCATGATGTACCGGCAGATTGCGCAGTTGCATGAACATGACCAAGCCGAAGAGCATCCCCAGCACACAGACCAGCATACCCCAGGTCAGCAGGGTGTGCCCGTTAAGACCAAGGAACGTCTGGCTGGTCAGGTCAGGCAGCCTGATATCCGCTTCACTGGCCAAAGCCGGTACCGCCAGTTGCAAGGCGCCCAAGGCGGCTGCCAGAACCGCACCGATGGATAGAATTTTTTGCCCCCATGTTTTCTTGTGACTACTCATTATTGCCCCTTCCAAAATGAAATGCGGCCGCTTTCGGCCAAAAAAAATCGGAATAGTTGTACACCATTCAACCCAAAAATTCAAAGTTTTTTTTATTTTCAACATGATTTTTTATATAAAGGTTTTTTGCGGGGGAATTTGCCTGACTAAGGATTTATCCATGTTCCACCCCCTCTCCCATCATGTCCGGTCAACCCCTCAAGGGGTGGTGGCCTTGCAATGCAGCGTGCACCCACGGGTTGTCATGGGCTATGGGGATGAATTTTAGCAGTCCCCAAGGGACTTGTCAATGGCTTAATCGCCGGCTGTCCTGTCACCGATTTTCAACCAACGGGGTTGCCTAAAAAGAAATCCCCAACGTCAGTTGCAGCATGCCCCGCTCATCGGAAAAAGTGTATTCCCGGTCCGGGCCGCCCAAATTGAAAACAGCCAGCGCGCCGGTGGTGAAACTATTTAATTGGGTGTAGGTCACGCCCAGGGAAGCCTGGCCCGAACCATCCACCATGTTACGGATATAATTGGCGTTCAGGACCATATCGGTAAGCAAAAACTGCGTATAAGTGATGAACAATGCCACATAGGCACGGGAAAAATAATTGGGTTGGTAGAGATGGTTGAGCGTGATGAAGTCCTGAAAGGTGCCGTGGGTGGTGACCCCGGCCTGACCGGCGACGGGCTGCGCGAAGGGATAATCCGTGGCATCGGCCAGAACATCCCCGGCATAACCGGCGCGGTCATAATAACCCTCCACCATCACCGTCAGCTGATCCTTGAAATTGCCGGGTGTAAAACTGCGGGAGAAATTTAGGCTGACCTTGGGAACCCAGGATTGATCGGAGGTCCGCAGAACCAGCCGGCCGCCTTCCACTTGAGCGCGCGGCTGGATTTCGCTTTGTGAAACCGCCACTTCACCCAGGGTATCCAAGCCCAGCAGGCGGGTGGAAAAATCTGTTCCCCATACCGGGTGATAACCTTTTTTGCCCCAGCCGGAAAAAGCGATTTCAAAATTCCCCAGGAGAAATTCGGCCTTCACCGCCGCGGCCGTATGCTCCGTATCCATGACATTGCCGGTATCAATAAAACTATACAGAT
>CAYVTN010000218.1:0-5586 GCA_964454395.1 uncultured bacterium
ATCTGCGCCAAAACGTAGCTGTTGGAAATATCGGTCCTAAATGAAATTCGCAAAAGCCGGTGGCTGGCACCAATTCACCCCACCAACGCTAAACGAAAATTCAGGAAAGTTTAAGGTAAGGTTTTCATAGGTTAATTGAACGATCAACTCAATCACTTCTTGACACTATTCTGGTTCTTCACAAACGCCTTTTCCGAAATTTCCTGTTGCTGGTCGCGGGAATAGTTGGGGCATAACTGGATATTGTTCAGCAGCAGCTGGCTGTGTTCGATGTCCACCGGGTCGGTGTGCAACCGCAGAGGGAGCGTTTTTACCTTGGCCAGGAGCACCTTGCCCTGTTCAATATCTTCTTCATTGTGCCGGTCCAAACCGCGGGTAATCAGGCTGACGCCATACTCTTTGGTAACTTCAATGCGCGGATCCATATCATACGCCTGCCGGCAATAATCCACGGATTTATCCAGATTGCCGCTGATGCCGAATAAGAGCTGGGTCAGAAAGAAGGAAGGACAAAGCCGGTAATAGGACCCGAGGGCAATGGCAGTGGAGGCCTGTAAATTTTCACCATTGGGCGTGACATAATCGGAACGGGTCCGGTAGGCTTTCAGCCAATCTTCTTCAATGCCCTTGGCCATGAAGAGGCTGTAGATAACGCCGTTGGTGGTGGAAAGGCGGGCATGGGCCAGGCCCCGGAAAAAATAACATTCCCCATGGTCGGGTGCGTTTTTGATGCCTTCTTCCGCTATCTTGGCCATCTTTTCATAAATTTTAACTTTCTGGGCATGTTGCTTGTGGACGTCCATCTTTTCCGCAATCTCGTAATAATCGAGGCACATGATGGCATGCACTAAATAATCTCCGGGATGATATTGCAAGGCGGCTTCACATTCCTTGATGGACTCCTCGAAGTTATAGTTGCCCATAAGTTCATCAGCCAATTTGAAATGTTGCTGGTAGAGGTGGAAAGCCTCTTCGGGGGGCTGTAAAGGTAAGATTCCAAAAGCGGGCACGGCAATGACAGCTGGGACTAATAGCCACAAAAAAGTCAGCAACTTGCGCAGGAAAGGCATGATGCACCTCCATGGTTCATTAAGGTGAAAGGCAGGCAATCCAATTCTACCAAAGGTCATGGTAAAAAATAAAGAAAAAGATCTGTTGCTGGTCCTTGTTGCGGATTGGCGTGGCATCAGTCTTGGCGGGTTGCATCCGTAGGGTAACAAGTTGCCTGTACCCTACTTCGATACCGCATGATGTGTAGATAATTAAAATCGTAGGGCGCGGCACTTGTTCCGCGAATGCCGGGATGCCGTGGCCCCTACTACCAAAGAGAAAAACATCTCACAGCGTCCACAGAGGCCAAGAAAACATAGGCATTGCTTTTCCTCTATGATCTCTGAGGGCTTTGTGAGAAAAGATATTTTTCCGGTTTTATCAGTTAGATTATAATGGAACGGTCACAAAGATTTTTTTCGTCACATTATGCCCCGGGCTAAAAACAAAAAACCCTTCAGCCAACAAGCCTTGTTGACTGAAGGGTCACCAGCGCCAGGCGCCGACTATCAAAAATCCGAAGATGGCGTTCACTGGTAGCGGAGCAGGGAATTGAACCCCGGACACCACGGGTATGAACCGTGTGCTCTAACCAGCTGAGCTACTCCGCCAAAGTTCAGGACCTCAGAAAATACCACAGCCCCCTGGTTAGATCAAGCGAATTTTAATGCATTTTAACCAAACCGGCAAAGCTGGAATAAAAGATCGGCCTCACGCCAAGCCGCAAAGCTCGCAAAGTTAAATCAAAAGATTACGATTAAAGCTCTTTACTGTACAGCCGCCATGTCTTGGTATGCTTGCCGCCCCACTTTTTAATGGGTTCCAGGATATTTTTATTGGTCTCCACCATGAGTGAACACTCGGCCTTGGTGTAACCGGCGGCAATTCCATTTTTAAAGGTTTCGGCAATGAGGGCGATATCCACCCCTTTATTGCGGTACTCCTTGGCCACGCCGGTGAGAAAGCCGCGCATGATTTTAGCGTTTTTCTTGGCCCTGAGAAAATGCCAAAACCCGAAAGGGAAAAAGCGTCCGTTCATTTTTTTTACGGAAGGATTGATATCGGGCAAATATACGGTGCATCCCACAATTTGGTCCCCGTCTTCCACGATCCAGCATATCCTGGGGTCCGCGATATATTTGAGGGCTTCTTTCATGGTGTCGAATTGCCTGTCCGTTAAAGGGACGTGTCCCCAATTTTCTTCCCAGCCTTCATTAAATATCTTCTTAACCTTCTCGGCTTCTTCATCCAGCCGGTTCATGTCAATATTGCGGAAGGTATAACCATAGCGCTTTTTCAAGCGCTCCCTCATGTTCAAATAGACATCTTTAATTTTAAAATCGCTGTACAGC
Source organism: uncultured bacterium (assembly GCA_964454395.1). Lineage (GTDB taxonomy): Bacteria > Oederibacteriota > JAAXVQ01 > JAAXVQ01 > JAUVAV01 > CAVQBK01. Next base: position 2,403 of record CAYVTN010000218.1, read on the forward strand.
ATATAGGCATACCAGTCGATCTCCTTGACAAACCCGGCCAGATCCATTTGTTTCATATAATAGCGGGGCGTATAGGTGGTCATAACCACAGGCATGGGCGGATCCCCCTCCCAGCCGTCCACCAGGAAGCACACCTCGTCATAAATGGTGAAACTCTCGGGGCCCACGATCTTGGTCATGCCTTTTTGCCGCACCCAGTCTTCGGCGGCTTTCATCAAGGCCACGGCAGCTTCGTCATCGTCCAGGCATTCATAGAAGCCAAAAAAACCCTCTTTGACTTTTTTAAATTCATTATGGCGGTGGTTGATCTGCGCGGTCACCCGGCCCACGGGCTTCTTGTCGCGGTAAGCCATGAAATAAGCGGCCTCTCCGAATTCAAAGAAAGGCGATTTCTCACGGTCCAGCAGTTTTATGGTTTCGCCGATCAAGGGCGGCACCCAGTTTTTGTCGTTCTTGTAAACTTGCCAGGGGAACATAACAAACTCTTTGATTTCTTTTTTGGAGTGGATCTCTTTAATCTCAAGCATATCCGGTTTTCCCTTCTGAGTGGTGACAGCGCGCTTATCTTACATTCAACCTTTGCCGGTGTCAAGCAGTCAGACTGCTTCATGATTTGACAGCCCGGTTATTTTATGCCACAATTTCAGCGCTTTTTCATTCAGGGTCCCATGAGGAGGAAACATGAAAACCGTTCTGATCACAGGCGCATCGGCTGGCATTGGGCTGGCTACGGCCAGATTTCTGGCAGACCATGGCTATAAGGTAATGGGCACCACCCGCTCCATCAAAAAGCGGCAGGCTTTGGTGGACGAGTTGGCCAAGACCTACGGCGAGCAATTACAATTTGTGGAGATGGATGTGACCCAGGATGAAAGCGTGGCCAAGGCGGTGGCGGAGGCGACGGCCAAATTGGGACCATTGGATGCCGTGGTTTGCAATGCCGGCAGCGGCATTTACGGCTCCATTGAAGAGATGCCCATGGACATGGCTTATGCCCAAATGGAAACCAACTTCTTCGGTTACTTGCGGGTGATCAAAGCCGTGCTTCCGGCCATGCGTCAGAGAAACCAAGGGCATTTGGTGCTGACCAGCTCCATTGGCGGCGTGGTCTGCATTCCTTTTCAGACTCATTATTCAGCCAGCAAGTTTGCCATAGAAGCCCTGACCCAGGGATTGCGCCAGGAATTGTACGGCACCGGCGTCAAGGTGGCGGCCGTCCGGCCCGGCGATATCCAGACCGAGTTCAATGATGTGACCAACAAATTCATGCCTGAAAACTCGCCTTACAAGAAACGCTATGAAACGTGCTGGACCACAATTGATAAAAATATGAAGATCGCACCCAAGCCGCTGCTGGTGGCCAAAACCATTTATAAAATCCTGGGCAGTAAAAACCCCAAAGCCTATTATACGGCCGCTGATTTCTTCACCGGCCTGACGCCCATCCTGACGCCCCTGATGAGTTCCAAGGTCAAGGAAAAGGTGATCCGCCTTTTTTACAATATCGATTTCAAGCAAACGCCGCCGGCGGCATAGTTAGTTCCTCTTGCGAAAAGGCCATTTTTGTCGAAAGACCACTATTCCAATCTAACCCGGACAAGCCGGAAAAAATTCTTCACCGCAAAGAGGCAAAGGTCGCAAAGGAAAGCGGTATTCTGTTGAAATGGAATTCTTTGCGGTGAAATTTTGTTGCCCTTTGGAGATGAATTTTACTGCCAAGTTACCAAGTGGCATGACAAAACGGGATGAACATATGGATTTGTTTTCGCGGTTAAAACCCCAGGTGGCACGCTATTTCCAAAAAGCCCGCGGCTCCCACGACTGGGAGCATACAGCGCGCGTGCTGGCCCTGGCCGAACACCTGGCCCGGGCGGAGAAGGCGGATATGCAGGTGGTTAAATTGGCGGCCCTGCTGCATGATATTGCCCGGCCGGACGAAGACCAACGCCAGGGCCTGGTCTGCCACGCCCGCCAAGGCGCCAAGCAGGCGCAAGCCTTGCTGGAAGAGCTTGGGGCGCCGGCCCCGCTGATCGCCGAAGTGGTGCATTGCATCCGGGCTCATCGCTTTCGCGGCCGCCATCATCCCGAAAGCCCGGAGGCCAGGATCCTCTTTGATGCCGACAAATTGGACGCCATCGGCGCAGTGGGCATCGGCCGGGCTTTCTTGTTTGCCGGCGAAGTGGGTGCCCGGCTGCATAACAAGGGTATTGACCTGGAGCACACCCGGGCCTATAGCCGGGAAGACACGGCCTACCGCGAATATTGGGTTAAGCTGCGCTTTATCAAGGACCGCATGCTGACCGCGGAAGGAAGACGCATGGCCAGACAGCGCCATGTTTTTATGCAGGCTTTTTTTGATCAGTTGGACAAGGAAGTGGAAGGCTTGCGATGAGTCCGGGAAAAGAGCCACAGGTCCGGACCGGCGCCCTCCAGGACGGCTTGCTCCAGATGGCAGCAGTCAATTAACTCCTGGAGCCCGGCCAAAGTCCAGCTTGCTTTTCTTTGGCGGTACAGGTTTTTTAAGGCTGTGTTGGGGCTAAAGTTGAACCATTGTTCCCACCAGGCCCGGTCGCCGCGAACATCACCTATAAAATAAACGCCTTGGTGTTTAAGCAGCCGTTTGATTTCATCCAACATGTGGCCGGGGTTGGGCCATTGATGCAATCCCCCAAAGCTGATCACTCCATCCACACTTCGATCCGGCAAGTTGATGCCTTGGTGGCGGCCGCCAATCAGGCTGACCCGGGCGCGTACGCCCAGAGTACGGGCTTGTTCCAAGGCCGCCTCCTGCTGTGGTGCTTCATAACCGGCAAGGGACAGATCCAAGTCAGGATTGTCTTGAAGCAGGTTCAGGCCGGGCCAAATCCACCCGGGGCCGATCTCGAGCAGCCGGCCGCAAGGCAGCACAGGCTTAATAATCTTATCCAACCAATGATACAAGCTTGTCCCCATAAAGCGTAATCCCTTCCCAACCCGGCAAAGCCGGAATAAAAAATCTATCTCACTATTAACTTCAATCCTCAACTTTAGCAAATTTGCTTTTTCGGGGCCAAAAAGCAGGTTAGTGCAATAAACCCGGGGCTCATCTCCTTGGGCTCCTGCCGCAAAAGCCTTGAAATCAAGGGTGGCCCACTTGGAAAAGCTTACCCGTCGGGACACAACCACCACCTTATCCCGATCTGAG
>CAYVTN010000219.1:0-5551 GCA_964454395.1 uncultured bacterium
CCTACCCCTTGGGAGCTGACGGATCACAACGACACCATTTCCCCTCCGTCCAGCAATGATCAATAAAGTGCATTTTCAGCAATAGGAATGGTCACCTGTTATATTGCCTTGGGTTCAAACATAGAACCCCGGGAATATTACTTAAAAAAAGCTGTCCAATTACTTCGCCGCGAGCCGGATGTGGTGCTGGTCAAGTGGTCTGGCATTGTTGAAAGCCAGGCGCAAACAAGGGAACCACAACCCGATTTTTTAAATGCGGTTATAGAAATTAAAACCGGACTCGCACCCAAAGCTTTGTTGAAGGTATTATTGGACATTGAGACCTGCTGTGGACGGCAACGTAAGGGGGTGCACGCCCCGCGAACGCTGGACCTGGATTTGTTGTTATACGGCCGGGAAATGATGCAAATGCCGGCCTTGACAATTCCTCATCCCCGCATGCATGAACGGGCATTTGTGCTGGGGCCGTTGGCGGAAATTGCGCCGAAGGTACTGCATCCCCTGAATCATCGGACCATTGCCGCATTGCTGGCCAACGTTTCTCATCAGGAGGTCAGGCCTTGGCCAGGAGGAACAGCCTGGGCGGCTTCTTTGAAGGAGTAATGATAAGTGGACACAAATAGGCATATCGTGGTGGAAGGTGTACTGGGCGTGGGTAAAACCAGCCTCTGTGAATGCCTGGCCAAGGAATTTGGCGCCCGGCTGGTGCTGGAGGCTTCCGACGAAAACCCCTTTTTGGAAAAATTTTACCACGATCAGCGCACCTATGCTTTCCAGACGCAAATCTTTTTTCTGCTTAACCGTTACCGCCAGCAGCAAGCGATCGCGCAAGGTGACTTGTTCCATCGTAATTTGATTTGCGACTACCTGTTTGCCAAGGACAGGATTTTTGCCTACTTGAATTTGGATGAAAACGAGTTGAATTTGTATGAACGTTTATGCAGCTTGTTGTCGGAAACCGTCATGAAGCCCGATTTAGTGATCTACCTGCAGGCATCCACCGAGACCCTTATGCAGCGCCTGCACCAGCGGGGGCGAAAATACGAAAAAGTCCTGGAGCCGGCTTATATTGAACGGCTTAATCAGGCCTATAACTACTACTTTTTCCACTACCAGGAAACCCCCTTGCTGGTGGTCAACACCAATGATATTGATTTTGTCCACAGTAGGCAGGATTTAAACGATCTCATTGCCCATATTAAAGCCATGGGCAAAGGCACCCAATATTACACGCCTGCCGGTTTTCAGGGGTGACATCATGGCAATCACCGTACTTCATCTCCGGCAATGGAAAGCAACTCGGGAAAAATTTGTTGTCCTGACGGTTTATGATTATGCCATGGCCAAGCTCGCCGTCCAGGCCGGGGTCCCGGTTCTGCTGGTGGGCGATTCCCTGGGCCAGGTGATCCTGGGGTACAAAAGCACCCTGCCGGTCACCATGGAAGACATTATCCGGCACACTGCGGCGGTAACACGGGGTGCGCCCGAGGCCTTAGTGGTGGCGGACATGCCTTTCATGTCCTACCAGGTCTCGGTCAGCGAGGCCGTGGCCAACGCCGGCCGTCTGCTTAAGGAAACTGGCGCGCAAGCGGTGAAATTGGAGGGCGGCGAGCCCATGGCCGACGTGATCAGGGCGATTGTGCGTGCCGGCATTCCGGTGATGGCCCATATCGGCTTGACGCCCCAGGCGGTGAACCAGCTGGGCGGCTATAAAACCCAGGCCACCGACAGTGCCGGGGAGCGGCGTTTGCTGGCGGACGCCAAGGCCGTGGAAGAGGCCGGGGCCTTTGCCCTGGTGCTGGAAAAAATTCCCGACCAGGTGGCGGTTAAAGTCACCCGGGCCTTGTCCATTCCCACCGTCGGGATCGGCGCCGGACCGGCCTGTGACGGCCAGGTGCTGGTCAGCTATGACTTGCTGGGGCTCTTCGGCGATTACGTGCCGCCTTTTGTAAAACGCTACGCCCAATTGGGAGAAGCGGCCAAGGACGCCATGGGTCGTTTTGTGGAAGATGTCAAAAAAGGAAAATTTCCTCAGCCTACGGGGTCTATTTCTAAATCGCGTGAAAGCAAAACACGGAAGGGAAAAAAGTGAAAACCGTAACCACCATCAAGGAACTGAGAAGTACTGTGGAACGCTGGCGCTGCAATAAAAAAAAAGTGGGCGTGGTGCTCACCATGGGGGCCCTGCACGAAGGCCATTTGTCCCTGATCCGGGCCGCCAAGGCGGAATGCGCCAAGGTGGTGGTCACCATCTTTGTCAATCCCCTGCAATTCGGACCCAATGAGGATTATGCCACTTATCCGCGGGACGCCAAAAAGGACATCCGCCTGCTGACCAACGAAAAAGTGGATGTGCTTTTCATGCCCAGCGCAGAGTTGATGTACCCCGAGGGGTTTGGAACCCAGGTGCTGGTGCCGGAAGGGTTGACCAAGGTCTTGTGCGGGGCCGGTCGGCCCGGGCATTTTAACGGCGTGGCCGTGGTGGTGGCCAAACTGCTTAACCTGTGCCGCGGGCATGTGGCTTATTTCGGCCAGAAGGATTACCAGCAAACCCTGGTGATCAGGCGTATGGTGGAAGACTTGAACCTGGGCACGGAGATCAAGGTGCTGCCCACGGTGCGGGAATCGGACGGCCTGGCCAAGAGCTCACGCAATGCCTATCTGTCCGACGATGAGCGGCGGGCGGCGCCCGCGATTTACCAGGCCCTCAAACTGGCCGAAGGCATGCTGCAGGTGGGGGAACGCAATCCGGAATCGCTCAAAGAAGCGGTGAAAAAAAGAATAACCGGTGAACCGCGCATGGAAATCGAGTATATTGCCACCAAAGACGCGGCCACGCTGGAAGATTTAAATATCTTATCGGGCAAGGTGCTGGTGGCCGTGGCGGTCAAACTGGGCAAGGCCCGGCTGATCGACAATATAGTGGTCGAGGTGGCGACAGGAAGTTGAGGTTATGATGAAACGCTTTTTAATGAAGTCCAAAATCCATCGGGCCACCGTGACGGGGGCCCATCTCAATTATATGGGCAGTATTACCATTGACAAAGCACTGATGGAGGCCGTGGATATTCTGCCCTACGAAAAGGTGCATGTGCTTAACCTGGACAACGGCGCCCGCATTGAGACCTATGTCATCGCCGGCAAACGCGGTTCCGGGCAGGTGCGCCTCAACGGGGCGGCTGCCCGCTTTTTTACCAAGCATGACCGGGTGATTATCATCGCTTACGCCCAGGTGGAGGACAGTGACCTAAAAATGTTTCATCCCCGGGTGGCTTTCGTGGACAGCAATAACGCTTTAACCGAATTGCGGGTGGATACAGTCCGTGCCTACCGCCGGTTGCCGCCTCCTAAAAAAGGAGTCAAGTCATGAGTTCTGTCGACACTTATCCTGATCAACAAAGCTTGCAACATCAGGTGCAAGAGTGGAAAGAAAAACGCAAGGCCATTATTTTAGCCCATAATTACCAATTGGCTGAAGTGCAGGAGGTGGCCGATCTGTGCGGCGATTCCCTGGAGCTGGCACGCAAAGCCGCGGCTACGGCTGCCCAAACGATCGTGTTTTGCGGCGTCCATTTTATGGCGGAAAGCGCCAAAATTTTGTCTCCGCAAAAAACCGTGCTCCTGCCCGTGCCGGAAGCCGGCTGTCCCATGGCGGACATGGTGACCGCCCCGTCCCTGGAGGCATTCAAACGGGAGCATCCGGATACGGCCATTGTGGCCTATGTCAATTCCTCGGCTGAAGTCAAAGCCGAGTCTGATTATTGCTGCACCTCGGCCAATGCAGTGACCTTGGTCAATGCCGTTCCGGAACGCAAGATTCTTTTTGTACCCGACAAAAACCTGGGTCATTGGGTCAAGCGCCATACCGATAAGGAAATCATCCTGTGGGACGGTTATTGCGCCACCCACGACATGATCACCGTAAAAGACGTGGACAAAGCCCGCACGGACCATCCGGAAGCGCAATTGCTGGTGCATCCTGAATGCCGGCCTGAGATTTGTGACATGGCTGATGCCGTGCTTTCCACGTCCCAGATGATTGCCTATGCTCAAAAGAGTCCGCACCAGTCGTTTATTATCGCCACGGAAGTGGGCTTGTTGCATCCCCTGCATAAGGCCATTCCGGCCAAACAATTTTATGCGGTCAACGAAGATATGTACTGTCCCAATATGAAATTGACTGATCTCAATGATGTGCTTCATGCCTTAATGGACATGAAAACCGAGATCACCGTGCCTGAGACGGTTCGGGAAAAAGCGGTGGCTGCTCTGGAAGCCATGATTCGCTATGGATGAGAGGCCTGCCGTCACACCAAACCCTAAGCCGGACAAGCCGGAATAAAAACATAGGGCGTGTGCAGGAAATAGTCACGACTGTTCCCTGCACGTTATCTACCCCGACCGGGTGGAGATATTGTTATGATAGGGACGCCATCAGCTGCGAAAAAACGTAGATGTGGGAAATACAGAATCTAAATGCGCAGGGTACGGCGCTTGTGCCCCTACAGCTCTTGTCCTGAAGGATTGACTATGAAAACAACAATGAAAATCGGTATTTTTGGTTGCGGTGCCATTGGCCATACCTTGGCACAGGCCATCGGCCGCGGTCAATTGCCCGGCGCGGTTCTGGCGGGAGGATATGATATCGATCAGGCTAAAGTAAGCACCCTGCGCCGGGAGGGCTTAAAAACCGCAACCACGGTGGACAAACTCATAGCTGTTTCCGATCTGGTGGTGGAAGCAGCGGGCATGGCCACGGTGCCGGCCCTGGCCCAGGCCGTGCTGGCCAAGCGCAAGCAGCTGCTGGTCATGTCCGTGGGGGCGTTGCTCAAGCACCATGGCCTTCTAAAGCAATTTGAGCAGGCTCACTGCAACCTATATTTCCCTTCCGGCGCTGTGGCGGGATTGGACGCCCTGAAAGCCGCCAAGGCCGGGGGGGCTATTACGTCCGTCAGGCTGAGAACCACTAAGCCGCCGCTGGGATTGGCCGGGGCGCCTTTTTTTGACCAGCACCCTGTGGATTTGGCGCGGATAAAAAAAAAGACGATCATTTTCTCGGGCACGGCCAAGGAAGCGGTGCGCTGGTTTCCGGCCAATATCAATGTGGCCGCCGCCATTTCCCTGGTGGGCATCGGACCGGGAAAAACCAAGGTGGAAATCGAGGCTGATCCCAAGAGTAAAAGCAACCGGCATGCCCTGGCGATTGAAGGCTCAGTGGGCAAGATTGAGTGTATCACCGAAAATGTGCCTTCACCCCACAACCCCAAAACCAGTTTCCTGGCCACGGCCTCGGTGCTGGCTCTGCTAAAGGCGATCATCGCAGGGGAACGCTTTGGGTCCTGAAGAAATTTAAATCCGGCTTCAGTTTCAGGCACCGCTAGTTTAGACCATTCATGCCGGGCATGTGAAAATCAGTGATCACCACATCAACCCGGCTTTGTTTTACTCTCTCCCAGCCATGCTTTCCGTCAAATGCTGCCAACAGCTCATGCTCATCCATCTCCCCCCCTTTTGACGCGATGATTAATAAAAAAAACCGGATTAAGTTAAA
>CAYVTN010000220.1:0-5480 GCA_964454395.1 uncultured bacterium
TATGGAATTTCAGATAGTGTTTTACATTCCTGGTTGCGAGCTATAAATGCAGTTCGAAATATATGCGCCCATCATGGCAGGCTGTGGAATCGTGAGTTGGGATTTAAACCTTTGATCCCGAGGGGGAACAAACATCCGCAATGGCATAAGCCGGTTATAGTACCGGATAACAGAGTATTTGGGATGTTGACTGTCCTGAAATATATGCTTAATTTCGTTGCCCGACAAAGCAAATGGGTGGATAGGATAAAAGGATTACTGGCAAAATATCCGGATATACCTTTAGCACCAATGGGTTTTCCGGAAAATTGGCAGGAATGCTCTATTTGGGAAGACAGATAAAATCTGTAGGGACGGGTTTGAAACCCGCCCCTACAAAAAGCGGCAAGAATAGAGAAAATATTTGACGTGCTCAGGCGGCCTAATGATAATACCGTCAGTACCCGCCAGGCCTAGGTCCTTTCGAGGGCATGCCAAAATATGGCGGGTTTTTTTTCAGGAAAAAATGGGTGAGGCGAAAAAAGTCTAAGATGGAACGCCATAATAATCTATATAGCGACTATATTATTTATGTAGATGAGAGTGGAGATCATGGGCTCTTATCTATAAATCCTGAATATCCTGTTTTTATTTTAGTATTTTGTATATTTAATAAATATAACTATGGCTTTAATGTTGTTCCTAAAATTATTGACTTGAAATTTAATACATTTGGCCACGATATGGTAATATTACATGAACATGATATACGTAAAAAGCAGGGTCATTTTTCCCGGATGAATAAAGAAAGCCGGGAACGGTTTATGGAAGGTATTACAAGTATTATTGAAGAATCCCCCTTTGTTGTAATAGCCGTCGTAATTAATAAAATCAAACACAGCCAGAAGTATGTCGATCCAGCCAACCCCTATCATCTTGCGATGGACTATGGGTTGGAACGAGTCTATAGATTTCTAAAAGAAAAAAATCAAGAGGATAAGATTACATCAATAATATGTGAATCTCGCGGACGAAATGAAGATAACTTACTTGAACTAGAGTTTAGGCGGGTATGTGATGGAAATAATTACTTTAGGAAGAAACTTCCTTTTGAAATAATCATAGCAGATAAAAGAACAAATTCAGCAGGATTGCAGATTGCCGATATGATTGCTCGGCCCATCGGATTAAACATATTAAGGCCAGGTCAGAAAAATCGTGCTATGGAAATAATAAAAACCAAATTTTACTGTAATGGGTATGGTGAATATGATGGGTTTGGGTTGAAATGTTTTCCTTAAAGCGAAAGGCCTCCAGGAAGTCCCGGAAGCCTTTCGCCGATCGGGTAGTCCCAATCCATTTATAGAATAATTATGAAATATGTTTATTATTTAGTCAATCAAAAAGGTTATAAAAAAATTATAAGTAGTGAACGGAAAAGGCAACTTTGGAAGACCGCGTAAGGGCGTATGCAATACGCCCTTACAAAAAATGAAAAAAATACCAGTCCATGTTATTCGAGGATGGGACCGTAATGTCCAATCATTTTGACGGGGGTTGTAATATTAGAAGCAGGGGCGTATTGCCATACGTCCCTGCACGTCGTGTGATTCAGTCGCCATCTGTAGGCATAGGAGTAATTGTTCGCGGATTCAAATCCGCCGTCACCAAACGTATCAATGAATTACGCGACAATCCAGGCTGTCCGGTCTGGCAGCGCAATTATTATGAACGGATCATCAGGAATGAAAAAGAACTGGATGAGACACGGGCGTATATTGTGAACAATCCCGTGAAATGGGCATTGGATGAAGAAAATCCGGAAATTGGAAATAATAAAACGGGTGATGTCAATGACCGCTAACCACCTCACCCCCGAATTCAACGAGCTCCACCTCTCCAAGCTGCCGGCGCTGCATTTATTGCGGAAGCTGGGCTATACCTATCTCAAACCTGACGAAGCCGGCAAGCTGCGCGGGGGCAGGGCGGACCAGGTGCTTTTGGAGACCGTGCTTTCCGAATGGCTGCAGGCCAACAACCATATTGAGTTTCGCGGCAAGTCCCATCCTTTTTCCGAAGGCAATATCCACAGCGCGGTCCAGGCGTTGAAGGAGCCTTTGATTGACGGGTTGGTGCGGACCAATGAGAAAATCTACGACTTGCTGTGCCTGGGCAAAAGCTTCTCCCAGACTATTGACGGCAATACCAAAAGTTTCACCCTCAATTACATTGACTGGCAGCATCCGGAGAATAATGTCTATCATGTGACGGATGAAATGTCCGTGCTTTGTGAGGACAGCAAGTCCACGCTCAGGCCGGATATCGTACTGTTTGTTAATGGCATTCCTTTTTCAATCATTGAATGCAAATCACCAAGTATCAAAGACCCCATGGGAGAAGCCATATCCCAACATCTCCGCAATCAGCAGGCTGACGGCATTCAGAAATTATATGTTTTTGGGCAATTGCTGCTGTCCGTTGCGGTCAATCAGGCGATGTACGGGACCGTGGGAACGCCGAAAAAATTCTGGGGCCACTGGCGGGAAGATACGCCGGGATTTGAAGATGCCGTTGCCAGGGACTGCGAAATGGAGTTGAACCAAGAGCAGGTCAACGAGATCTATGGAAACGGCAAATGGGTGTTAAAGGAAGACAGTGCCCCTTATGGAAAAGTTTCCCGCCAGGTAACGGCGCAGGACAGGGCGCTCTATGCGCTTTGCCGTCCGGAAAGACTGCTTGAGCTGACCTATCAATTCATGCTTTATGACAGCGGGGACAAGAAAATTGCCCGTTATCAGCAATATTTTTGCGTTCATCGCATGGTGCAGCGCGTTAAGGGCTTTGATGACACCGGCGGCCGTTTGGGCGGCGTGGTTTGGCATACGCAAGGCAGCGGCAAATCGCTCACCATGGTTTTTTTGGCCAAGGCCATTGCCCTGATGGGATTGGACAGCGATTATAAGATTCTGCTGGTAACGGACCGCATCAACCTTGACGGGCAGATCAAGGAGACCTTCGTGGCTTGTGGTAAATCGGTGGTACGCGCCACGACCGGCAAGCATCTGGCGGAATTGATCAATGACCGTAAGCAACAGGTTATCACCACGGTCATTGACAAGTTTGAAACAGCAGTTAAAAACAAGCTCATCTATAATGACAGCCCCAATATCTTTGTACTGGTGGATGAAGCCCAGCGGAGCCAATACGGCAGCCGCCATGCCGATATGCGCCAGGTTCTGCCAAAAGCCGCTTATATCGCCTTTACCGGCACGCCGATTGTCAAAAGCGAAAAAAATACCATGAGCCGATTCGGCGGACTTATTGATACCTATACCATGGACCGGGCTGTGGAAGACCAGGCCGTGGTGCCGCTGCTTTACGAAGGCCGGCATGTGGTCCAGGAGGTGGATGATGTTTCCATTGATGCCTGGTTTGAGCGCATGACTTCCCAATTGACGCCGCAGCAGGTTGCCGATCTGAAACGGAAATTCAGCAGTGCCGGTCAGATCAATCAAACCGAACAGAAAATCATGCAAACCGCCTGGGATATCAGCGAACACTTTGACCAAACCTTTAAAGGGACCAATCAGAAAGGCCAGGTGGTGACAGCCGGCAAATCGGCGGCGCTCAAGTATAAGAAGTATTTCGATGAATTTGGCATGGTCACCTCGGAAGTGATTATTTCCGGACCGGACGAACGGGAGGGCGAAGAGGATATTTACGGAGAACACACTGGTGAGGTCAAAGCCTTCTGGAAAAAGATGATGGCCCTATACGGCAGCGAGAAAAAATATAATGAAACGGTCATCGCCAACTTTAAACAGGCCGCTGATCCGGAAATCATCGTTGTGGTGGACAAGTTGCTGGTCGGATTTGACGCGCCTTGTAATAGTGTTTTATATTTGACCAGAACCTTAAAAGACCACAGCCTCCTGCAGGCCATTGCCCGGGTCAACCGGCTGTTTGACGGCAAGGATTTTGGGCTGGTCATTGACTATAGCGGGGTATTGGAAAATCTGGATCAGAGCCTGCATCTCTACCGCGAGCTGGCCCAATACGATCAGGAAGACATTCAGGATATGATTACCGATATAGGCGGGGAAATAGCGCGCCTGCCCCAGGCGCACAGCATGCTTTGGGATGTTTTTAAAGAAGTGGACAATAAATCGGATGTGGAAGCCATGGAGCGCCATCTGGAGAATGAAGAAAGGCGGCTGGGTTTTTATGAGCGCTTGTCTTTATATGCCCGTCTGCTGGCCTTGGCGCTTTCCAGCATCCGGTTCTATCGCGACACGGCGCAAGACAAGATAACAGGGTACAAGCAGGATCTGATGTTTTTTTCCAAACTGCGCTTGTCCGTGCGGCACCGGTTCTCGGAAATCATTGATTTCGGGGAATACGAGCCCAAGATACAAAAACTGCTGGATACCCATGTCAAAGCCGATGAAGTGGAGCGCATCACCCCCTTGGTCAATATCTTTGATAAGGAAGCCTTTGACCAGGAGGTGGCCAGGATTTCAGGCGATGCGGCCAAAGCCGATACCATTGCCCACCGTACCGGGCGGGCGATTACGCTGCATATGGATGAAGACCCGGTATTTTATAAACGCTTTTCCCAGCTCCTGCAGGAAACCATTGCGGCTTTTCGCGACAAGCGCCTGGAAGAGCGGGCCTATCTGGAGAGGGTCATGCATATCAAAGAGTCGGTCATGAACCGCACGGGCGACAGCATTCCCGAGCTGATCAAACATCACGACACGGCCAAAGCCTACTTTGGCGTGTTGAAGGAAGTGGTGGCTCAAGTAAGGCCGGTGCAGGACGGCGCCCTCGCGGAATTGGCCTTGCAGATCGATAAAGACATTGAGGGATACCGCATCGTTAATTGGAATACCAATGATGATGTTAAAAATAGAATGCGCAATGCCATGGAGGACACGCTGTTTGACTTCCAGGACAGAGAGGGGCTGGAGCTGAACTTTTCCCTGATTGATGACATGATGGAGCGCTGCCTCAATATTGCCAGGGTCCAACGGCCATGAAGGAAGGGCCTGAAACCATCCGTCTGCATGCCGGCCCCGGCCCGATAGCGCTTGCCATTACCTATGAAAACAGAAAAACAGTCAGCCTGATGGTTAACCCCGATGCCACGGTTCTGGTTAAAGCGCCCCGTCGCTATCAGGTGCAGGACAAGGCCCTGTTACAGCAACGGCTAAAGCGGAAGCTTCCCTGGATCATCAAACAGCTCCATTATTTTAAAAACATGCCGCCCCCCCAACCGCCGAGAAGCTATGTCAGCGGGGAAACCCATTATTACCTGGGCCGGCAATATCGTTTAAAAACAAATGCAGGCAAAACCGAGCATGTTAAAAAGGCGGGGCGGTTCTTGTATGTTTATGTTTCCGCCGCCACCGCCGAGGCTTTGCCGCATAACGTCGTCGGGCAGATGAAAAAGTGGTATGCCGCGCAGGCCGGGGAAATTATCACTGAAAAGCTGGACAACT
>CAYVTN010000221.1:0-5436 GCA_964454395.1 uncultured bacterium
TCGCTCCTAAATGTTACAATACCGACGATTTGGCATCCACCACGCCTTTAATGCGCGTAATGAATGTCTCCATATCCAATGCCCCCAGGTTTTGGCCGCTGCGCAAGCGAACAGCCACCGTATGATTTTCCATTTCCTTGTCGCCAATAACCAGCATATAAGGAATTTTTTCCAATTGGGCATCCCTGATCTTGGAGTTAATTTTTTCGCTTCTCAGATCACTGTCCACGCGCAATCCCGCGGCTTTTAATTCCTGGTGGATTTGATGGGCCATGTCCTGGTGACGGTCGGCGATGGTCAAAATCCGGGCTTGCACCGGCGCCAGCCAGACAGGAAAAGCACCGCCGTAATGCTCAATCAGAATCCCGAAAAAGCGCTCCAGTGAACCCATAAGGGCCCGGTGGATCATGATCGGCCGGTGAGCCATGCCATCGGCGCCGATATAGCTCATGTCAAAGCGCGCCGGTTCATTGAAATCGACCTGAATGGTGGAACATTGCCAGGTGCGGTCCAGGCAATCCTTGATCTTAATGTCGATTTTAGGGCCGTAAAAAGCACCGCCGCCTTCATCCACGCCGTAGGCCAAGCCGGAAACCTCAAGGGCCCGCTTCAACGCTGCCGTAGCCTCTTCCCAGATGTCGTCATCCCCCACCGTATCCTTGGCCGGTTTGGTGGATAAATAAATCTCAAATTCTTCAAAACCAAAAGTTTTCAGCACAAAAAGAATAAAACGCAGCACTTCCTCGATTTCGCTTTCCAACTGTTCCCTGGTGCAAAAAATATGGGCATCATCCTGGGTAAACCCGCGGACCCGGAAAAGCCCGTGCAGGACACCCGATTTTTCATAACGGTAGACCGTGCCCAACTCCGCCCAGCGCAGGGGCAACTGCTTGTAGCTTTTTAAGCTGTTTTTATAAATATTGATGTGAAAAGGACAATTCATGGGTTTGATATAGTAGTCCTGATCGTCAATTTTCATGGCCGTATACATGGAATCTTTGTAAAAGGACAGGTGCCCCGAAGTCTCCCAAAGCGCGGAACGCCCGATATGAGGCGTGTTCAGAAGATCATAGCCGTTGGCCAGGTGTTCATTTTTCCAAAAATCTTCCATGATTTTCCGGATCAAGGCGCCTTTGGGATGCCAATAGACCAATCCACCGCCGCCTTCTTCCTGAAGGGAGAACAAATCCAGAGCTGTTCCCAGTTTGCGATGATCCCGCTTCTTGGCTTCTTCCAAGCGGTTCAAGTGGTCTTCCAGGGCTTGGGCCTTGTCAAAACTGGTGCCATAAAGGCGCTGCAGCATTTTATTGTGCTCATCACCGCGCCAATAGGCCCCGGCAATGGATAAAAGCTTAAAAGCTTTGAGCACGCCCGTTTGGGGGACGTGCGGGCCGCGGCACAGGTCCACAAAATCACCCAATTCATAAAGAGAGACCGTATCCTCTTTAATGGCGTCAATGAGTTCCACCTTATAGGTCTCCCCCATGGCCGCAAATTTTTCCCGCGCTTCCTGCCGGCTCATAACGCTGCGCCGGATCTTAAGTTTCTCCTTGACCAATTCTTTCATTTTGGCTTCAATGCGGGCCAAATCTTCGGGGACAAACTTCTCTTCCCTGTCAAAATCATAATAAAAGCCGTCTTTGATGGCCGGCCCGATGGTCACTTTGGTGTCCGGATAGAGGGCCTTCACGGCTGCGGCCATCAAATGGGCCGTGGAATGCCAAAAAATGCTTTTGCCCTCCTGGCTGGAAAAGTCCAATACCTGCAGCTCAGCTTTCTCCCCGCCGACCGGGCTGAAAAGATCCACGGCTTGCCCGTTGACTTTCAAGGCTAAAGCAGAGCTATAAGCCGAAGGATCAAGCTGCTTTAGCGCCTCCCCGTAGGTGATGCCTTTGGCGACCATTACGGTTCTGTCCCCCAAGCTAATGGTGGCTTCATTGTTGTCCATGGTCATCGTTCTCCTCTTCAATTCCTTGGCATACGCTCAACCGCTCCCGGAACATCTTTCCGGCAAGCCATTTATGAACGCTTTTGTCTCAAATATTGCTGAATAGCCCGCTCCAGAAAGTATTGAAACAAGCCTATAAAAACATAAAGCAACATAATTAAAAAGACAATGTTTTCCAGCGGCAGCAGCAGGGATAACACTGCAAAAAACAGGGCCACGCCGGCCAGAATCATCATATTTCTCCGGTTAACCCGCTTGAACGCCGGAAATGGAATGCGGCTCACCATTAAAAAAGCCAGGCCGATCATGAGGCAGGCAAAAAAAATGCTGCCCAGTTCCGGCGAAAAAGAAGAAAAGGACCGCCCAATCAAAGCGGGTTCAATACTTTGGGCGTGGTCCTTGTTCACCAGTACCAAAGTGCAGATAAATACGGCCGCCGCCGGAATGGGCAGACCCGTGAAATGGGTTGCCGTATGGTCCGGCATGGTTTCGCAGTTAAACCGGGCCAGACGCCAGGCCCCGGCAAGCAAAAACAGCCCTACCGCCGGCAGGCGTAACCCTATGACGGTTGATTGCAGGACCGTGGCATAGGCAATGACTACCGGCGCCACGCCAAAAGAGACAAAGTCGGTCAAAGAATCAATTTTGACGCCAAAATGGCTTTCCGTATGCGTCCAGCGCGCCACTTTGCCGTCAAGAAAATCAAAAACCATGGCCGCAATGATCAGCCAGGCGGCCAGATAATACTTGGAACCCGGCTCCGTAATGCCATAACTTTCCAAGGCAATAATGATCGCCAGCAAACCGCAAATTAAATTAAAGGCCGTCATCATATTGGGCAGAATATAAGCGCTGTTTTTCAGAAGGGTTGGATTAGACGGCATGGGACCAATACCCTATCACGGTTTCTCCGGCTTTGACCTTGTCGCCCTTTTTGACGGTCAACTTGGTTTGTACCGGCAAATATAAGTCCACTTCCGAGCCCAAGGTGATCATGCCGATTTTCGTATTGCGCGCCACCTCATGGGGCTCCTTATCCAGCCAACATTGGGTGCGCCTGGCCAAAAGGCCTGCAATTTGAACCAGGGTCAACTTATGGCCGTCCCTTTCAAAGGCAAACACACGCTGTTCATTCATTTTGGCGGCCCGCTGATCAAAGGCCGGGAGGTATTTACCGGGAAAATGTTTTTGCCAAAGAAACCCGGCTCCTACGGGCATGCGCTGAATATGGACATTGCCTACATGCATGAAAGTCGCGATGCGCCAAGCCGGGCCCCGGATATGGCGGGACTCTTCGCAAAGTTCCACGGCCATCACCTGTCCGTCAGCCGGCGCCAGGATGTGATCAGCCGGTGCATTACTGTAGCGCCGGGGATCCCGAAAAAAGACCAACAACTGGATAATAATCACCAAAGCAATGCTGCTGCAGACCAACCCTGCCATATGCCACGTGGCGTAATTATGTAGATCAAAAGCCAGCATGATCAGGCCTGCCGCCAGCACGACCAGGGTGATGTATAGCGGGGTTTTTATTTGCTTGGCCCAGGTCACTGCCGGTCCGCCCTGTTCCACAATTCATTGAATTTTTCTTTATCCCTTTGATTGACCGTATCATCGGGATGCATAAACCAGGCCCATACGCTCCAATGATGGCCTTCATCATGGAGGGCATTTTGGGAAAAAGCATCGAAAGGCCGGCCAAAGGCCCGGTTAAAGGCCTGGGCCACTGCAGCATGATTTTCGTCGCAGATCAGGAGATAGGCATATTCAAACAGACGCACCAATTTGAATCTGATCAGGTCATCCCTGTCCATCACTTCCCCCCGGGCGGCCTGATGGTTGAACACCCAATGAGAGGCTTCCAATTCCTCATCTTCCGGGGATAATTTTAAGTCGGCAATCGCGCGGGTGATCTCTTCCTGGGTATAAAACGGCAGATTCTCAATTAACTGGCGCAGCATTTCCGGCTGATCCAGGCGAAAGATCGCCGTGGCCTCGGAGGCCATCTCCCTTTCTTTGATTATGGTTCGTCTTACCAAACCATAAAGATCGGGCCTGAGCTCCCTTTCCACTTCCTTGGACTGAGGCATGATTTTTTCAAGTATTTCCCATTTTGAGTCGTCTTTTGATTCTGTCATTGTTTCAACCCTTTGACTGAACATTGGAATAAATGATTTATTTCACGCCAAAGTACAAAGAAAGAAAAAGAAAATTTGCCAAAGTTGAGTTATTTAGTTTTCCTGTAATTGCCGCATGATTTCATCGGGGATGTCAAAGTTGGAATAAACTTTTTGGACATCATCCTGATCATCAACAGCATCCATGAATTTGAGCAGTTGTTCGGCAACTTTGACGTCGTCCACGGTCACTGTATTTTTGGGTACCATGGTGACTTCCGCGGATTCAGCTTCAACTTTGGCCTTAATAGCTTCATAAACAGCCTCAAATTCCGCAGGATCGGTGGTGACCGTATGATTTTCCTCATCACTTTGAATATCTTCCGCCCCGGCTTCCAGGGTCAGATTCATCAGTTCTTCTTCGCTGATGGCTTCTTTTTTTAGGATGATCTGCCCTTTCTTTTCAAACATCCAGGCCACGCTGCCCGGTTCGCCCATGCTGCCGTTGCGTTTGTTGAAAATGGACCGGATTTCGGAAGCCGTACGGTTTTTGTTGTCCGTGGTGGTTTCGATCATCACCGCCACCCCGCCCGGCGCATAACCTTCATAAACAATATCTTCATAGCTTTCGCCCGCCAGTTCCCCCGTGCCTTTCATAATGGCCCGTTTGATATTGTCTGCAGGCATATTGACCGCCTTGGCGGCCAAAACAGCACTGCGCAGGCGGGCGTTCATATCAGGATTGCCGCCGCCCTGTTTGGCGGCTTGGATGATTTCCTTGGTGACTTTGGTAAAGGCTTTTCCCCGTTTGGCATCAACAGCGGCTTTGGACCGCCTGATGGTGGCCCATTTGGAATGTCCCGACATAGATAAAAAACTCCCTTCGCGAGTGAAAATTATCAAAATTATACGTTTTTCAGGCTAAAAGTAAAGCAAAAAGCCGGGACCAAAATCCGCCATCAAATCCAACGGTTTAAGGGTGATAGTTTTGTAACTACTCAAGTCTCTCACGTATTCAAGCTGGCCAAGCCGGATGCGCACCTGGGAGCAATTTTCTTTTTCTGGCTTTTGACGCTCCCGGCCGGGCGCCAGGGAAAGAGCCCCTTCAGGGTCTCACCCATGCTGTCAAAAGGCTTTGCGCAGCCCTCCGGCAGCAGCTGCGCTGTAATCGTCTCATGCCCTGTTCTTAGCCCGAAATAGAAAATTGGTCCCAGGTGCGCTATCCACGCTTAGATGTTCGCAACGACCTGAGTAGTTACACATTTTTTATTTTTTTAATTTGACTTATATTATATTTTTATATATTATATTATTCTATAGGAGGTGCACCATGATCGTTAACTTTTATCTTCCCGATCAGGACGCCGAACT
>CAYVTN010000222.1:0-5428 GCA_964454395.1 uncultured bacterium
AGTTAGATAATTTTCATCCGAAAAGTTTGGAAACCGCCTTGAAATAGTGTCCGACAGCCAACTATCAGCACCGGAAGTCCTCATTAATGCTTCATAACTATCTGGTTTCTGTAAATAATTAGAGGGCCAAAACTCCTCCAGCTGCTTAAATAAATACCATCGCCTGTCTTTTACTTTTAATTGCTCGCCTCCGGTTTTTTTATATTTATCCAACAGCTCCTGACAAGCCCGCCGGCCGTTGCGCGCTTCATTGCTTTCTATGATGATCATTTTTGGAATGACGGTCGTTTCCTTTTTCGCCAGTGCTTTTCTCCGAACAAACCTGAAAATAAAGAAAAGGGCTATCGGTATTACTACTCCGGCAACCAGCTTTCCCCAGCCTAATCCACTTGAAGTTAAAGCCCTATCCAATCCCTGGGCAAACACAGGCCAGGAGATCATTGGTGCGGCCAACAGCAATGCGACGGAAATAAACCTTTTTGGATGGATACGATTAAAAACAGATTCATGCGCCGTCCCGCTGTGACCAAACAGCCTTTGCAATATGCTTTGCCCCGGCGAATGCGCCTCTCTATTCAGGCGCTTTAAAGCCAAGTTGAGTTTTGACTGGTTGTCTGCCTGAACAATGACCAAGCCCTCCTCAAATTTCGCGATTACTCCGTTGGCATTCATCTCTTCTATCGTATTTTCAGAAGGCCTGGAATGCTCCACCACCATGATGAATTCCGGCTGTTGTTTCTCTTGAATGTGCGCCTGATAAAAATGCGTCCCCGCCGTGGGCTCCCGGCTCAAAAGCGGGGTGATGTTCCGCAAGGAAACAATTCTCTGTTCGGCGCTGTAAGCCCGCAGCTTTTCCTGTTGCCGCAATGTCAGCCGCGCCAAAAGTGCAGCCGCGGCCGGTTCCAAGTCCATTTCCATTACAGTCCGGAACGTCTTGGGATCTTCCTCCGGCCAAATCCGAGGTGCAAATATGGACTGATTCTTCTCCAGCAGCTTCTCAATCGGCAGCTTCTTGCCCTGGAGCAGGTCGAAATAGGGATTGACCGTATCCCTGCGGATGAGGGTGGGCCGGATGGAGATATAGGAAATGTTTTTTTGCTTCAGGACGGCCTTGACTTTGCCCGTATGAAACCCGCCGTTGATCATGATGGCCATCTTTTCATTGCGCGCTTTCATTTGATGCAAAATGGTGTCCACAAACGCTTCGCTCCGCTCATCGGCGAGCTGGTAGAATTGTTCGACTTGGTTAAGCTTGCCATCCAGCATGGTTATTTCCGAATCATCCAGTAGAGGCGAAAAGTTTTCCGCTCCTACGCGATCAATAAACGTGATGAAAGCCTGCATCTTAAATGCTTGCCGGTGATGGCGAAACCGCGCCAATTCTTCCTGGGTCACGGAGATGTTCAGCAGTTTTTCAATAATGTCCAAGCGGCCCAGCAACAGGTCCAGTTGTTTTTGATCGTCATTGGTATATAACTGCCCGCGAATGGCTTGGTCCAGCTCTTCTATTTCCTGATAAAGGTTTTCCGGATTGAGCTCAGGCGCGAAATGATCCTGCTTGGCATTGATATAACGGCTGAGGTTGGGATAGGCGCCGGCAAGAATTCGTAATCTCCGGGCCTGGCCGTCCAAATAGAGTGCATAGTTGAGCAGGGGCGTCCTGCCCTGGCGAAAAGCTTCTTTTTCAGCGTCAACTTTAAGCAGGGCTTTGTTGTACAGCTTGGATTTGAGGGCATTCAGACTGTCACGCAGGTCATAGCAATAACCCTGGCTTTCGGCATTAAGAAAGGACCGGATCAAGGCATAACTGTCATTATAGAGACGGGGATCTTCAATCCCTTCCAGGACAATGGCTTTTGGGGCGGTGGCGGCATAATATTCCGCACCCGTGAGTTTTCCTTGTCTGACATAATAATCGGCGATGGCGCTTCTGATCTTTTCCAGGGGAAAGTCGCGCAGCACGTCCAGATCCACCTTGCCAAAGGCGCCTTCTTCTCCCACCAGCTTCACATGGCGCTTGTTGGCCAGCCGTTTGATGATGGCTGCGATATTCTTCTGGACTTCATAATTGCAATGAAGATCACTGATGAGGACCACGGTTTTGTCCTGACCCTGATAGCCGTCAGTGATGGTGCCCAGTTTTCCGGGAATGGAAATGATTTTGTTGGCGTATGGTATCGGGGAAGATAATAAAGGCGCTGCCGGGTAGACGGCAGCGTCAAAGGCCCATGAAATATGCGGAAGGATGAAGCACAGGTTGATTAAAACAGCGACTGCTTTGGCAAAATAAGAGACTCTATTTTTCATCATGATAAGCTCCCGAATGATTGGGTCCCGGGGCTGCCTCAAGGGCTGAAAACATGCCCGGTATCCGCTTCAATACATGTTACAAATTTATCACAGCAAAAGCAAATAATCGCTTTTGATGAAAAAAATATCATTAAAATAGCTATTTAAAAAAAACGATAGTTTGATTTTGAAACGGTGTTTTTTTAAAATTAGATTGTTTTTATATCAGCAAAATGTACCCATTTCGCATAGATGAATTAACCGGGGGCAAGGTTTATTGATCAATTTAATTTGTTTAAAAAGGAGAGGCAGTACTTCTATGGTTGTCCCTTGATATTATATGCAGTAAGCTGGGGCCGGACAGTTTGGTGCGCTCAAAGGGAGAACTGTTTATTTGAACAGAAGCATGGTTGAAGTCTGGTTGATATGACCCAGATAAATTTCCCCATAAGTGCTGAAACCCGCGGTGGGAATATCTTTAAACAGATCGGCATATGCCTGGGTTTGATGTTCGGCCTCCAGCTCCAGGGTTCTCAAGATGCAATGAAAGTTAAGGATGGCCGAGACAGACCCCATTTCCTTGATTTTAGCTTGCAGAGCGGCCTGGGTGTCATCTACAATATTCATGGACTGCAGCAGGGTCAATTCCGAGTTCTTCAACACTGAACAGTAAAAAATCATGCTTTCCCCTTTAACTTGCTGAGGACTGCGTACAAAAGGTTCATCATTGACCAACAATCCTACGGGATTACTCATAAATTTGTCCTTGGCTTCCTCTTCGCTCAAATCCAGGGCTTCACTGTAGGCTTTCAAGGCCGGCTGTCCGTTAAATTCCAAAACCTGCCTCTTGTCTTCGTCCACTTTGGTGGCGACCAATTTCTTGTTCAAATTACAAAAACTCTGGGTTTTGAGGATTTCAAAAGGAACGTCCGGTTTCAACAAGGCCAACACAGCGGCATTGGTATAGGCGCGGTTGTTGGCAAAAACATAGGTGGCCTTAAATTTCAGATCATCGCCCGCCGAGCCGCCCACAAACAGCACGTTGGTCCTATCGCCGATCTTGTCGATCAGTTTTTCTTCAGCAACACATAAGCCGTCCACCAACACGAGACCCACATAAGCCGTGGGAGCCATGGTGGCCATCGATTCCCGATAAACCTCTTCAAAACCGGCCAAGGCGCGGGGCACATTTCCGCCGTTGGTCATATCTTCAATCACTTCCAGATGTACCCGGGGTACCGCGGTTTTACTCAGGCTCATGGCCACCACCGAATTTTTCAACATCTGCCCGGAAATAAGTTCTCCTGCCGTCGTACATCCCATGACTTCAGCCTCAGGAAAATGTTGTTTCAGGCCCTTGCCAATTTCCTCCAGGTTATAAACCGTGGAAGCAAAAAATACAATCAAACTGGGGATCACATCGCCCCATATTTTTATAATTTCCTCCACCGCCGCAGTTGCGGAAGGGAGCGAAGAATGCGCTGTCGTGAAGTTTTTCATTTTTCCTCCTTGTGAATGTCCGCTTTTTCCCGGACTCGCCACCCCTAATTATTACATCCTGGTTCGGTCCTAAAATCAACCGGCAGAAACACACCTCCACCCTACAGGGTCAAACCAAAATCCTTGGCGATTTCATATAAACGCTGAATCACCGCTTCATCATCATCCGACATGTGGTCATAGTTTTTGACATTAATTCCCTTTAAAATAAGCTTGGTTTTGGTCGTCGATGTGATTATCGGATCCCCTTTGGATCGGACGGCAATAATTTTATCTATCATTTCCCTGATCTTACCAGCCATGCCATTGCTTCCTCTCCTTAAGTATTAACCCCTGCTTAAATTAACGTCTTCCCAAGACATAAATTAAGTTTTTTATTCAACTTTGACGCCCGGGAGCGTCCATGGATACAAATTCAGTAACGGACGGGAGCAAATTCACCTTTGGGGCTTAAACCAGGAGGACAAGACAGACTGAACGTGGGGCATGTCCTGAGACGTGCTTGAAAACCTTTGCACTCAAGGGGGATGCCGGCGGACTGCATCGCCGGCCTTTTCCGGCCGGTTCAAACGTTTCTGTTCACAATCAGCCGAGAAAAAAAGCGCATGGCAGTTCCCTGCCTTTTTCCTGGGGCGTTTCTTAAAATTAGCTTGCACTCGAGGAAACAGCCATGGTCTTACCCCAAACCGTAGCCCGCTCCAATTCCTTGTCTTTTAATGGACCTTTATCACCCAGAACCCAAAAACTTTGGACCGGCTCAGCCAAGGTGCCTCCTTTTTTCAACAACAGGTTGGCAATAGGTTTGGAAGCATAACCGCCGATTTTGATGATCAATTTCAGAAATTTGGAATCAGCATCTTCAGGAGCAATGCCTGTATCAAAAGCCGCTACCTCAATGCCTTTTAAGGCTTGTTGCGGCAAGGCACGTATAAAGGCCTTGACGGCCGGGGTGGGTTGAAACCCGCGTGTTGGCGACCCCACCACCAAAAGGTTGATACCCTGCAGTGCATCAGCGGTGACTTTGGCCACTTGATGAACGTTCACTGTGACTGCGGGTTCCATTCCGGCGGCGACGGCCCGGGCTATTTTTTCAGTGTTGCCGAAAAAGGAATCATAAACTATCAGTGCCTTCATTTACCCCTCCTGCCGTGATTTGTTTGGATCCATCACCAGTGAGTAGCGTATGGTCGGGTTTGGCATCCGGCCTATTTAAACACAAAAAAGTCTTCCCGTAAGCTTTTACCACCGGAAGACTTTAAAAATTTTTGGGTCTATGAATCGAGCTTAGATGCCGTGCCGGCAAGATCCGCGCATGGCACACAGCCGAAGGCGTCTCTTTTTATTAATATCCTAAACCGGCCAAGCCAGAAAAAAAACAGGGGCGTGTGTGGGGAACAGTCACGACTGTTCCCCACACATCGCAGATGTTGGAAATACTGATTCTAACCGGTCGGAGCGGATCAATTTAGCCGTAGGGGCACGGCGTTTGTGCCCCGGCACACGCCCCGAGCAGCATATGCAAAGAAGGGGCGTATGCAATACGCCCCTTCCATAAGATCGCGTCTTGATTGCGTTTTGGCCCGCTTAGATACTGTATCAGCAAGATATACGCGTTTTGCGTAGATAATTTTTAAAAAAC
>CAYVTN010000223.1:0-5309 GCA_964454395.1 uncultured bacterium
GAACAGCAGCGCGTCGCCGTCGGCGCTGAGGTTCTCCAGCTTTGCGGCCATGATGGACTATGTTTCAAAGCATGCCGGTTTTGCACAGCAGGCAGCGATGATCAGGGCACGCACCAGCCGGGAAAAAGCGCAATTGCATGGCCCCAACACGGAAACGGATGTCTTTACCGAATTATCAGCCACAAAAAAAGAGGTAACACCAACCTTGGGGGCGGAAACAGCTGTTCAGGCAGTTGGGTCGGAAGGGGTTATTCCCTCCCAAGCGCGGCGCTTGGCTGCTTTAAGCGACACCCAGCAAGCCCAATACCATTGGGCGCAGGCCGGGATTGCAGGCATCAATGCCGGCGAAGCGGTTATTGACGCTTATTTGAAAGAGCGTTTCGCTTATCGCCAGTTGGAAGATGCCAAGGCTTATCGCCAGGCCATGGCTGAACGCTACGCTAATACACAGGAGATCAGTTTGGCCGGAAAAGAAACACAAGCACGGGTCGCCCGCCACCTCAATCAACTTGAAATTCAGATCAAGGAAGCGGAACTGGAATGGCAGGATAATGTTCATGCCTTGGTCCAGGCCATGGGCCTTCCTGCAGGTACGCCCATTGAAGTGCCGGCCTTGGACTGGTCAGATGCCGCGTTAAACAGGTTTTTGGCTGCAATTAGACCGGGGACACTCAGCCTGGGGGAACCAACCGGAAAAGATACGCCCGGCTATATTGAATTGGAAAAGGTGGCGTTTGCAGCCCAGGCTTCGAGCTATAGTCTGGAAGCAGCATCGTGGAGAACGAAAAGTCCGGTTGAACTTTCTTTGTGGGGAAGCGTGGATAAGGAAAACGGTTTGGCCGGCGGGATTCAATTTACCATACCTTTCGGGAGGCGGCAGGAATATCATAGGGAAGCTGCTTTGGCGAGCCGCCGCTTCCATCTCAGCTTGGATGAAAGTCAACGATATGATAATGCGATGGAAGCCGAACGCGCCGGCCTGACCCAAAGTCTTGCCCGGATGACGGCTGCTTTGCGCGACCTCTCCAATTTGGCCAAGGGCATTGAGCAGGACTACCAATCCACCACGGATGTTGATCAGGCGCTTGCCTTGCTGGATCAACTCCAACAGATAAAAATGCAGACAGCGCAGCTTCGGTTGGAACAGGCCACTGCCATGGTGGCGCTAAGAAAAACAGCGGTACCCGGCCAGACTGTTTCCGTTCAACCCAATCCGGCGCCCGTGCATACACCATCCCTGGCCGTGGTCATTGCCGGCAGGCAGCCCACAGAACCTATCCGGCAACTGGTCGCTTTGGTTGAAAAATCACCGGCGGTTCAGCAACTTGAAACCCAACGGCTGGCAGCCCGGCAGCATTGGGAGCAAGAAAACAGCACGGGCATCCTCTCTCCAAAAAGCACCACGCTGGGCAGTCTCAATGATATCAGCGAAAACCCGACCACCAATCTGGGTGTGCAGAATAATGTGCACGTCAACTGGACCCAGAAAAGGGTGGCTGAAGCAGCCGGGTTTGAATTGGGACAAGCTCAGGCTGCGGTTGATAGCGAGATTCTGACGCAAACAACCGATCGCTTGCTGCAATTATCCACTTTGCAGGATCTCAAAGCCATGCGCAACGCTTTGCAGGACCGTTTGGCAGAAGCCGGGAAGTCGGCAAGGACGATAAGCCCTGAACAAAGGCCGGCCGTGAATGCTTTGAGATTGGCCTGGAAAAACAAAATAAATAAGCTGGACCGGTTGATTGTCAAGCTGGAATTAGAAACCAGAAAGGCTTTGGGCCTGCGCTCCGGCCAGCCATTGCCTGCCTTGGGTAATTTGGGCGATCTTTTGGGCAAGAGCAATGATTTGGACCTGCGGCTGAACCGCCTGTTGGCGCATATAGAACAGTTTCCCGCAGTAAAAGGTGCGCGTCAGGCCTTGCAAGCCGCCAGTCTGACACAGGACCAGAGAGCGCTGGAAGCCATCGTCCCCGAGGTTATAGCCCAACTTACGGTGCGGCCAAAGGATAAAGACAATCATCAGCTGGTGACCTTTCGGGTGGAAGCCATGCTGGCCAATAAAGGAAAAGATGCTTTGGCGGCACGGCTTGCCAAACTTGAAACCGAGAATCGCCAAATGGATTTGGAAACAGCCACCAAGCAAGTAGTGGATGAACTCAATGCCTTGAAAGCCATATTAAGGGAAGCAGCGGCCTTTTACCGTGAGGCCGCGGCCAGTTATCAGGAAAGAAAGAAAATATGGGATGCGACCAATACTTACCTGACCGCTCCCTGGAACAGTCCGCAGTTGGCAAAAGTTCAATCTCTTTTCTTAACGCCTCCCACATGGGAGGACGTGCAGAGGCAACAACGAGCGCTGGCCGTGGCCCGTACCAAACTCATTGAAGCGCAAAAAACCTATTATGAAGTGGCCGCCACCATCAACCTACTGGAAGAACAACCCCGGGCAAGTAAATCCGGCAATAAAAGAACATCCTTGCCGGAGGGCTATCATTATGAAAACTATGCAGCCACGCCCGGCCTTTCGGCGACATTTGCTTTTGCCGGCGCCCCTTTTACTTCTGCGGGACTATATGGCCAACCGGTCAATTTGTTGGAAGGCTTGGGCTGGACCATTGCTGAAGCGGTTACGGCAACAGAGCCTGCCCCCACTGTTTTAGTGCCTGACACAGAACAGCTTCCGGCCAGGGTAAAAAACACAGCCCCGGCATCTGCCGAAAAAACCGTGGTCCCCGCCAAACGTCGTTCCTACTTGAGCCAAGCGGTTAAAAAAGGGTTGGCCGCCGTGGTTTTGGCCCTGGCAGGGGTATGGTTTAATGTTGCCCAGGCCGCCATCTCCGGTGTTTACACGGTCACCGACGGAGACTATGGCGGCGCCATTGCCAATAGGCTAGGCGTAGCTGTGGAGCAATTGGCCCAGCAGGATCCCACGATCAACAGGATCATTCCCGGCCAACAGTTTACATTTATCACGGAAAAATCAGCTCAAGCGTTGCAACAACTGATACCCCATGCCAAAGGAAACATCACCATTACCCAAACTGAGCTGCAAAAGGACAAGGTCGCCTCAGCCCAACCGGCCACGGAAGCTCAAGTCTCCCATCAAAGCCGGCAACCGGGCGCCCAAAAGCAACCAGCTGCCGCCAAGCCTGCAGTCCAAGCCGCAGCACCAGCAGCCAACATCAGTGCCAAAACAGGTCAGACAGCGTCACCGGCTGCGGCAGCGCCTGCTTCAGCCAAGCCAAAAGCGGTTGCACCAGGCATGAAAAACGTAAAATCAGACGCTAAAGCAGAAGAGAGCAGGGCCAAGGCCGGGAAGCCGCAAAGGCAGGCTTCGCAGGGCACAAGCCAACCAGGGCTTGGTGCATCTTCAATGGCTTCAAACGAACCATCTCAATATCCAGCAGTGATGTCCAGTATAAACCGGTTCATGGACAGGGTGACGCCAAATGAAATTCTGAAATGGTTGCTGGGACTGGTTGCCTTCAGCACCATTTCCTCCAAAATATCCAAAGGGGTCATAGCCAGGATCAGAGCTAAAATCGGTGAAATCCAAGGCCGGCAGCCGGACCGGGAAGAGCTGAATCTCATTAACCGGTTGGAAAGCCCCTCTGAGCAACGCGCACTGGTCAATGTTCGCCTTGGCGCCCGATATGGCCGGGATCTTTTGCGGCCTCCTGATTTCACTCTGAATTTACAATCAGCCAGGGCGGAAAAGCAAAATCTGAACCCCCATATTCCCATAACCTTTACTCTCGGTGACAGCTTGCCCTGGCGCCATGTGGACCAATTGGCCAGGGATATAGAAAATAATTTTCCCGGCCATCCCTTCACCATTCTCCATCTTAATCGCACGACCAATATTGTTTATTACAGTAATGAGAACAGCCCCCTGGAGGAAGGGGGCATGGCGCCCAGCACTTTGGCCCAAAGGACGCGGCAGCAGGCCCAATCCGTAGCCAGGCTCAAACGGTGGGCGGATTTCCTCCTTCCTACCGCCCATCCGATGTGGACGTTTTTGACCGCCGTGGCGGTGGTGCTGGCAGGGTCGGTATTTCTGCTGCCCCAAGGCACCTATCCGCATTTAATCAGCGCTGGTTTCAGTTGGCTGCAGCAGGCTTGGACAATCACGGGGACGACATCCTGGCTGGACATGCTGCGAAAAGCAGCTTTGATCGTGATCACCTATCCATGGATGGCCTCAACCATAGGTCTGGCCGCGGTTCTTTATTATGTGTACCATGGCGTGTCGAAATATACGGCCAAAACATTTATGTGGCATGGGCGAACCATTTTAAAGCGCTTGCTGTTGTTGGGCGTTGGGACGGGTGCTTTAATTTATGCGTACATGTTGGGAATGCAAAGCTATAAACCGGATGTTGTTGCTTCACCCCGGGAGATCGCTCAAACCACTTCGGAATACTATCAAAATTATACCTTTAATGGAAAAACGTTGCCGCCGGACCTGAAAGCGCTGGCCGGAAAACCTTATAAGATTATCAATCAATATGTCAGAAGAACCGGCAAAAACCACCCGTCTAACTTTTTGAGCTGGCCCGGGGAAGTGGCGACCAACTTGGGAGATTTAATGAAAATTCATGCTCAAACGCGGGATAAAAATCTGCTTGAGTCCATCAACGAGCTTTTTGATTACATGCTGGTCAAAGCCAATGAAGCCAAGGGAAGGATCACTTTAAGGGAAAGTCATGAGCCCAATGTCGGTTTTGGCGCCATAGACAACGGTAATATTCGTGTTCAAGATGTACCGGGACAGGGCATGACAGTGGTAAGAGGTTATGAACGGGGGTATCCCAGCGGCGCTTATGGGCTTCCCGGCGCGGTTAACAGCCATGTGAGCACCATGGTCGGCCAGCCGGAAATAGTGAATCCGCAAGCAAAGGAATTGTGCATGGCCGTCAGGTCGCGGGCAGACGGGACTGACTTGACCACCCGGTATACTTTGCCCAGCAACCAGGGTTATGTCAAGGTTCAATCATCAGCCGACAGGCCCGTGAATTCCATAAGTTACCGTTTCAATACCCATGGGAAGGGGTCGCCTGTGGTGGGTGAAAACACCCTGTGGATCAAAGGCATGACTTCCCCCATACGGGCAACCGACAATCCCAAGCCCGGGTTGCCGTGGGATATTACGGAGATAGCCAAAAAGAGCCGGACACCGGGGGACAAAATCGCCACGCTTATTTTCTTTGCTTTTGACCAGGGGTTCATCATCCATATTCCTGACATGGATAAGGTGGCCAGTGTTAAGCTGTATCCCTATCAATTATCCCGTTCGGACCGGCAGGAAA
>CAYVTN010000224.1:0-5304 GCA_964454395.1 uncultured bacterium
GTTCCCTCGTTGACTTTGGCCATGCCTGCCACTTGGGCCGTGGCACTGACGGCAACAGGAAGACCCGACTTTTTGGCTGCAGCTTGAAACACCCCGGCATCGCCAATAATCAAAGGCGTCAAACAGCGGCGCACTCTTTTATCCAGGCAGGCTTTGAGAATGATCTCAGGCCCGATGCCGGCCGGATCTCCCATGGAAATGGCGACCAGCGGTTTTTTAATCATTGAAATTCACCTTATACCCTTTTTTTCTGTTCCGGCATTGGCATAACAATACACGCACCCATGCGGGCAAGCCAGATCATAAGACCCGATGTCAATCGAATGAGTGCAGCCACATGCCTGACGCTGGCCTGAGGACTTGGCCCGGGTGGCCCGGACATGCTTTGGATGAAGCCCGGTCAGCAGGTCACCATTAATGCACTGTCCTTTGGAAAATCCTCCTGTCACCAGCCCGGGATGGCAGCACGCCTGCGGCTGCAGTCCATGGGCACGGGCATGATGGAGCAGCCAACGGCTTAGGCGCTGCACCTGGGCCGGCTTGGGATCCATCCAGGTCAGGCCCGCCAGCCCTGCCCGGCGCCTGGATTTTTGATACCAGTGGGCCAATGACATCATTACTTGGGTTAACCCCGCCTTTCGGGCCTGCTCGGCGATGCGGTCAAAGGCGCGTGCATTGCTGCGCACGGCATGGCCTTCTTGCCAGAACAGCAAGGGATCAAAACGCCACATCACACGGCGCGGGTCACCGGCCAAAGCCACAAGGGGCGCTAATTGCGTTGCAGCCAGGCCGGGTGCAATTACGCCCGGTTCCCAAGCGGTCTGCCCCAACCCGGTGATGGTAAAATGAAAGTAACATTGTTGGTAACGGCTGATGAGGTCTCTTAAGCCAAACTGATTTTCCAGTAAAGGCGTAAAGTCCTTGGACCAGAGCACCAAGGTGTGGACCTCTTCAGGCCGCAGGTCCACCCGGCGTTCCTGTTGCGAGTAGGGATTCTTGATAATGACCCAGCCTTGGGAAAGCCATTGCGCCAAGCGGCGGGGATGGCAGCGCACCAGATCCGTGCGGCGGGAAGCGGAGATGACGGGCAGCATTTCACTCCACCGCTGCCTCGTTATTGAGCCAGTTCATACACCAAGTCATAAAGGTCCCGGGCCAATCTTTTCTTTTTTTCAAAAACATTTTTCAATGGCACAGGCACCAGCCGGCCATGCTGGATGCCGGCCAAGTGGGCTTTGTATTGGCCATGGATGTTTTTAACCGCGAATCGCCCCAGCTGTGCGGCCAAGACCCGGCTGTGGGCCGTCGGATTTCCGCCCCGCTGAATATAGCCCAATACAGAGAGACGCACTTTAAGGCCGGTCTTCTTTTTAATAATCGCCACCACTTCGTCGCAATCGCCGGCGCCTTCGGCCATGACAATAATAGAGGATACTTTACCCCGCTTATGGCCTCCGACCAGCTCCTTGACAATTTTATCCAGATCATATTTGAATTCCGGCACCAGCACCGCTTCCGCGCCGCCGCACAAGGCGGTTTGCAGGGCAATAAACCCGTTATTGCGCCCCATCACTTCCACCACAAAAACCCGCTCGTGGGAGGTGGCCGTATCACGGATTTTATCGATGGCCTGCACGGCCGTATTAACCGATGTGTCAAATCCCACCGTGTCGTCACTGCCGTAAATGTCGTTATCGATAGAAACCGGCACGGCGGCCACGGGCATTTTCATTTCTTTATGAATGATGTAGGCCGCCGCTGCACTGCCATTGCCACCGATCACCACCAGCCCGTCCAGTCCGGCCTGACGAATATGGCGATAGGCTTGGAGGCGGTTGCGTTTCTGTTTGAATTCCGGGCAACGCACGGTGCGCAGGATAGTGCCGCCGGAGCTGATAATGCCGCCCACGGACCGGGAATTAAGGGCAAAAAAGTCCGCTTCCAGCAAGCCCCAATAACCGCGTTGGATACCGGTTACCCGCATTTTGCGGTCCAGGGCGGAACGCACCACCGAGCGGATGGCGGCATTCATGCCGGGCGCATCACCGCCGGAGGTTAATACGCCTATGTGTTTGACAGTGGTCATGGTTGTTCTCCTTGATTAATGAGGTGTGATCATTTTCTTTATTCCGGCTCCACCGGTTTAGTGCTTATGGTCATATGGCAAGAGTGACAGGGTGGAGAAATTATAGGCCCGCTCTTTTTAGCTGTCAAGCTTTAGCCCATGGCAGCTCACTTATCACTGATCACTTTAAATTCAACCCTGCGATTTTTTTGACGCCCCCCGGCCGTGTCATTACTGGCAATGGGATGTTCTTCACCATGGCCCACGGCCACCAACTGGTTGGGATTAAGTTTGAAGTTGTCCACCAGGTAGGTTTTCACGCTCTCCACCCTAAGTTGCGACAAGACCTGGTTGTCTTCCGGCCGGCCTACATTGTCCGTATAGCCGTCGATGGACACGGTGACATCAGGATATTTGGCCAGCTCCCTGCCCAAACTGTCCAATGTCCGTTGGGATTCGGGCAACAGGACCGCATTCCCGCTCTCAAATTGAATGCTCTTAAGCACACCCGTATTAATTTTTTCATCAAAAGCTTCGATGGATTTTTTCATTTTTTCCTGCTGTTGTTTCCGTGTGAATGCCGGGGCGGGTTGCGCTTGCACGGACTTTTTCACCGGCGGCTGCGAGAGGGCATAGGTGAGGGTCAGACGGTGGGTGGTGCCTAAAAAACCATAGGGCACATAGGCGTAATCCAGGCTGAACTCCATGACCTTGATGCCAATGCCCGCGGTTAAGCCCGCCAGACCGGGGGTGCCGTAATTGCTGTAGAGCTCGGACTGATCAATCTTGCCCTGGTACTGATACCCTGCCCGCAGGGCCAGCAAATGTTCATACACATATTCGGCGCCAAAGCCTATTTTGGCTTCCTGTTCCAACAATTGATTATAATCCATGGTGACCAGCAAGTTTTTCATGGGATGATAAGACAACCCGATTTTAAAATTAAGGGGCAACCGGAATGACTCGACATCCACTTGGGTGGCCGGGCCCAGGTTTTGCACCATCACGCCCAGCATAATGGCCTGCCAGGGAAGTTCGTACAGAAATCCCAGGTCAAGGGCAGCGCCAAAACTGGCCTGACTGTCAATGCTTTCGGAAAAAAGTTTCACCGTGGCGCCC
The DNA here is from genome assembly GCA_964454395.1 of uncultured bacterium. Taxonomy (GTDB): domain Bacteria; phylum Oederibacteriota; class JAAXVQ01; order JAAXVQ01; family JAUVAV01; genus CAVQBK01. The sequence continues at coordinate 3,185 of CAYVTN010000224.1, forward strand.
AATTTCATTTTCTTGGAAAATTGATAGCCATAGGCGCCGCTGAAAGCAAAATCAGCAGCAGTAAAGACACCCCGGACGGGATCATCGGGCGTATCGCCGGCATCGGAGCGCAGCAACTGGCCATGGTTGAGATAAACCAGGGAGGCTCCCAGGCCCCCGCCGGGCATAGGCAGCACGCCGGCCAGATAATCAAAATAAATATCTCCCAGCCAAAACACATGCATGGCCATCACCGCCGGATCAGTAATACCCGCAATCCCCGCAGGATTCCAGTATACCGCTGAAGGGTCATCAGCCACTGCAACATACGACTCACCAATGGCCACGGCTCTTGAACCCACCCCTATTTTTAAAAAGGAAGCGGCGGTAGTGCCTTTACCTGACAGGGCATAAGCCATCCCTCCCGGCCAGCACCAGCTTATGATCAAAACCAAGGCGGCTATTTTTTTCATCAGTCCCTCACAGCAGCTGAAGGTGTCCCTTTCATATAATATCCGTCCCGGTCGGGCGGTGTGACACCATAATTCAATGATAGCATCGGTATAAAGACCAGTCAATCCAAGGCCAGGAGATGATTTTCACCGGTCTTTGGGCAGGACCGGCATCATGATTGGCGGCTGACTTGCCAGCGGTTGACCAAATCCCGGGCCATGGTCAGGGCCTGATCATGCGTTGTAATACGTCCTTCCAGCACGGCGTTGTGCAGGGTTCTGAGCAGAGGCTTGTAGGCAGGTCCTGGTGCAAGGCCCAGGCGGGCCAGGTCATGGCCATTGACCAGCCCAAAAGCGTTTGCCAACTGTTGGGCTGCATCCGGATAGTGTCCGGCTTTTCCCCGGGCCAGGCGATAGTGGCTTAAGTTCTGATCGCCGGCCATTTTATCCGCATGATAAAGAGTTAATTCCTCCTTAAAGGTCGGCCTGGCCAGGCGGCGTATGATCTCCGCAGCGGGCATGGTCGGCCAATGGCTCCATTGGCCGTGGTGGGCGATCATAAAGCATACCTGCTCAATCAATTGACGATCCGCCCGCAGCCGTTGTAACAGGGCCTGCGCCATGGTCGCACCAGCCTGCTCATGTCCCAGAAAGCGAAGGGTGTTGTCCGTGCCCGGGGTCATCTGTTTGCCGATGTCATGAAGAACTGCCGTCCAAACCAAAGCCCGCGAGGCTGTTGCCGGCAAGTAGAGCAGGGTCAGACAGGTGTGCTCCCAGCCGTCTCCTTCGGGATGACTGGGCGCCGGTTGGGCCACCCCTTTCAGGGCTGCTACTTCCGGCAACACCAGCGGCAACAATCCGGTATGATCCAGCAGGCGCAGGCTCCTTTCCCGGCTAAAATCGGCCCAGCACTTGTCCAGTTCAGCCAAGACCCTTTCGGGCGCCACGGTTTGAATCAGCCCGGCGTCCTGACGGACGGCCTTCAGGCTGGCGGGGTCCATTTCAAAATCCAGGACTCCGGCCAGACGCACGGCCCTTAAGAGACGCAGCGGATCTTCATGAATGCGCGCCCGGGCCTCGGGGTTGAATCGCAGGCAACGTTGTTTCCCATCCTGGCGGCCGCCGGTGAAATCAAGAAGCTCACCACTCAAGGGATCGAGCAGCAGTCCATTAATGGTAAAGTCCCTTTGGCGCGCATCAGCTTTAAAAGCTTCCATGCCTTGGTGCACGGTGGTGCGTAATGAGGCAATTTCCACCTTCAAGCCCAGGCCCGCCACCTGCACCACTGGAAAAACTTTGCCCACCAGGCGGCTGCCTGGAAACAGCGCCAGAACTTCTTCAGGTGAAGCCCCGGTAACCACATCAAGTTCTTGACAGGGCTGATCCAGTACCATGGCTCTGGGAAACCCGCCCACCAAAAAAGCCTGATGTCTTTGCCGACGCATTTTTTTCACGACTTCTTTGGCAATGGTTAAAGGCGAGTGTGTCATCCGGATGTCCTCCCAAGCAGGTTAAGTCTTGACTTTGACAATATATTGTATTTTAATACCTTGATTATTACAATATGTAGTATCAAACAAAATTCACCGTCAAATTTCGAATCGGCTTTTGGACACAAAGGTTTTCGAAGGGAACTGAAGGGCGTCCTCGCGGTCGGCGCGAGTCGAGTCCCAATTTAAGCCCGAAAAA
>CAYVTN010000225.1:0-352 GCA_964454395.1 uncultured bacterium
CATTGATCCTGACTTCCTGGGGAGCCGGATCAGTGATGGACATGGTCACCTGATCGGGCGCGGTGTAATGATAGGTCCCCGACTGGATAAGGGTCTGGCCGCCCACGCCGAAGATTGACATTTTTAAATTGGCCTCAATGGATTTTACCTGATCCTGGTGGGCTTTTAAGGCTTCCAAAATAGATTGCGGCGTGGCCGTCATGGCCATGCTTATGCCTGCCAGGTTAAAATTCAGGATTAAAAACATTATCCATTTTAAAGCTTTCATCCTTTTCACCTCACCCTTGATTAAGCGGTCAGTAAAAATGCTTTTCACAGTCCGGCCCTTTAAGCTTTGTGGGGAAATTTTTAC
>CAYVTN010000225.1:362-5275 GCA_964454395.1 uncultured bacterium
ACCAAAAAACATCATCAGATGGAATCGTTTTTTCATGGTTGAAATGGACTTGGTGTCCCGTTGGATTTGGTTGAACTACTATACCACACCCGCCTTCCTGTTGCAATTGAACAGCACAATTTAAAGGGCACCTAATTGAGAAAAAAGAGGTTAAAAAACAGGAAAAAAACAGACATGGACTTTAACGGCCATACCCATTTCGTGCGTATAATTCGGTTTAATATTTACATTTATTTCTTTTAATTAGAATATTTTATTTAAAAAACTGAAGTAAATTTTGAATCAGCCGCCAAACCGACATAAGTCCCGACGCCGGCAAAATTAAGGTTGGGATAATTGATAAATTCCTCTTCCTTAAAGCCCATCAAATCCATGCTCATGGTGCAGATATGAATTCTAACACCCAATTCCCCGGCTGTTTCGATCAGCTTTTCCAAAGACATGACATTTTTCTGCTTCATTAATCCCCGGATCATTTTGGAGCCCATGCCGGCCATTTCCATTTGGGAAAGTTTTAGTTTATTGGAGCCTTTGGGCATCATCCATCCGAACATGGTGCTGATCAGGTTTTTTTTCACATGTTTCTTGGGATCACGGAACACTGAGATGCCCCAGAAGGTGACAAATATATCCACTTCCATGTCCGAGGCAGCCGCGCCATTGGCGATGATAAAGGTGGCAATAGCCTTGTCCAGATCACCGCTGAAGAGCAGCATTGTCAAGCGGTCCGTCGTTTCCTCACCTGACCGCGCTTCCGCGGAGGCTTTTAACTCAGCTACCTGCTTTTCCAAATCAGCGATTTTCTTTTCCAGGTCCTGCATCATGTTTTTCTCCTTTTTCAATTAGCCCGCGCCTTCAAGGCATGCACTGCCAGGGCGATGGGCCGGTAAACCGCATGGGCGAATTTGGTAAAGGGCAGCAAGACAAGCAAATCCATGGCCAGCACCACATGAGTTAAAAAAGCAATATAGGCCCAAGATCCCACCAAAGGCAAGTAGTCCGCCATTTCCAAAGTAAAGCCCGTAAGAACAGCAAAGAAAAATATCCATAAAAACATCCAGTCCGAATACCGCGAGGTGGTGTAGGTAGTTTCAGCTTTGGCCAGCCGCCGGAGAATGGTCATGCCTGATCCGTAAATCGCCGCCAAACCGCCCAAAGTACCCAGCAACCTGCCCGGATAAAGCAGACTCACCGCACTGCCCGGCGTTTTAAAGAGAAAATCCCAGGTGGTGGCCAAGCCCATGACGATAAAGCCCCACATCATGGCCAGGTGCAGGAAACGCCTGGAAACAAACCAAGGGGCAGGCTTTTTATCCTCCTCGCATTCGGCAAACCGGCGCTGAACACCGATTTCCCGAACCACGGCGATCAGGTCAGGCACCAGAGTTTTAAGGGAAAATTTCAATTTTGATGTTGCAGGCTGGCCCGGCAATTGGACTTGCCAATTCCGGACAACCGTGCGCAGCGCATTGACCACCATGACCAGCCCTAAAAAGCCCATCACCACCAAACCCATGTTGTGAATCAGTTCAAAGGGTATGAATTTAAACAGCTGCAAAGGCCCCTGGGGCATGGGGCTGTGATGGGCCATAAGAAATACTGCAAAAAAAGCGGAGAGGGCCAGGTAAAAAAGCGTGGCGCCCAGGCCGCCGCGGTGTAACAACCCCGCAATGCCCGTAAAATCTACTTTACTGATGGCATAACTGCGGACCGCGGCCATAAACGATCCCGGCCGGGCATCGCGCGGACAGGTGTCGGAACAGGCGCCGCAATAATAACAGAGCCAGACTTCAGGCGCAGCAGCCACGCTCTTGTTCAAGCCGAGCTGGGCCAGACGGATCAGACGCCTGGGAAAAGTGTTATAGTCCTTGGACAAAGGGCATACAGCCGAACAATTGCCGCAATGATAACAGGCACTGATATCCGTGGCCCCAAACTTTTTGAGCTTGTTGATGAGGCCGGGTTCCGGGGTGATTAACATGAATTTTTATCCTCGCATAAAGTATAGGTAAAATAATCGCCCTCTTGCGCACTTTCCTTAATCTGACCATATTTACGCATGGAGGCCAGGTGCCACAATACTTCCGGAGTGGGCAGTTGGCAATGATCAGCCAGGGCCGGCACAGTGGACGGACCGGCAGCCTTGAGCTGGTTCACGATTTTTTGCCGCACCTGCCTGGTTTGCTTCATATAAGCCTGGGCTTGGCTGACCGGCGCCTGTTTTTCCTGACGCAGGGTTTTCAAGTCCTTGCGCGTGGTGTCGTCCATGGATAAACTCCTAAATTCATGTTTGCCTTGCACATTCCAACATAACCTTATTTTAATTTTTTGCAGGGAACGGTCGCGACCATTCCCTACAAGATCACCTTTAATTCAACAGCATGCCTGGTAACCAATGTATAAGGTTTTAAGGCAGTAGTCTACCTCACGGTGCCGCTAAAATGGCGTCCACCATGGCGTCGTACTGATCCAATTCCCAGCCGTCCACGCTGATGGCCCGCTCCGGGCAAACGGCGCCACAGGCGCCGCAGCCTTTGCAGATGGCTTCATTGATGACGGCCTGTTTCACTTTTTTGCCGTTCACTTCCCTTTCTTCCATATAAATGGCGCCTTCGTAACCGCATTGTTCCACACACAAGCCATGACCCTGGCAGCGGCTGTGATCCACCCTGGCCACAAAGGGCGGCAATTCCACAAAGCCTTTGGCCAGAATAGCGGAAGCTTTGACTGCGGCGGCCGATGCGGCTGATGAAGCTTCGATAATGTCCATGGGCGCCTGGCATGTGCCGGCCAGCAGCAACCCGGGTTTGGCAAGTTCCACCGGTTTTAACTTGGGATGCCCTTCCTGCAGGAAGCCGTCATTGCTCCTGGATAATTTGAACTGGCCCACCAGATCGTCAATGGCCGCAGGTTCCATGCCCGTGGCCAGCACCACCAGATCCACTTCCAATTCCAGCAGTTCATTGAAAGTCAGTTTGTCCTGCACTTCCATCATCACGCCGGTGGGTGTGTCTTTGACCACAGGCATGCTCTGACCGTCGACTTTGAAAAACAGCGTCCCCTGGCGCGCGGCTTTTTCATACAAAGCTTCGTGTCCGCGGCCATAGGTGCGGATGTCCTGATAGATATGGACCAGTTGCAGCCCCGGATCGCGTTCCTTGACCATGGTCGACCAACTGAGGGCCGTGGTGCAGCACACGCGGGAACAATACTCATTGCAGGCTTTGCCTTCAGGCGGCGTGAACACGCCGGGCACCTGCCTGCTGCCCACACAATGGATAATGCCGATCCGTTTGACCGGCCGGCCTTTCCAAACCAGACGGCCATGATCAAACAGGGCCGGGCCGTTTTCCATAAGCTCGGGCAAGGTGGCCACCTGGGGTATCCGGCCATAACCCAGCTCCCCGGGAGCAGGACAATAGGGTTGAAAGCCGGTGGCCATGATAACCACCCCGGCTTCCAGCAGTTCTTCCCGGCCTTCCTGCATAAGGGTGGCAGAAAAATTACCCACAAAGCCCTTAACTTTTTTCAATTCCGTGCTGGTACTGACTGTAATTCCGGCTGTCCCTTTGATCCGGTTCGCCAGGTCTTCCACCAGTAAGCGGCCGTCGATGCCCTGGGGATAAAGATGGTTTAAACGGCGGGTATAACCGCCCAATCGGGCTTGTTTTTCGATCAAGCGCACCTGCAATCCCCGTTTGGCCAAATCCAGGGCGGCTTTCATGCCCGCCACCCCACCGCCGATAACCAGGGCCCTTTTTTTGGCTTCCACGTTGATTGGTTCCAGAGGCTTTAATTTTTTGGCTTTGGCCACGCCGGCCGCCACCAGCCCTTCGGCTTTGGCCGTGGCTTCCTTCGGCCGGTGATGAACCCAGCTGACCTGTTCGCGGATATTGACGTGCTCATAGAGATAAGGATTGAGATTTGCCCGCTTGAGGGCGCGCCGGAAAGTGGTTTCATGCAAATGGGGCGCGCAGGCGGCAATGACTATGCGGTCAAGCTTTTCCACTTTAATATCATCCTCCACCTGTTTCTGGCCCAGGGCGGAACACATAAACATATTGGTCCGGCTGCAAACCACGTTTTCAATGCCACCGGCATAGCGCGCCACCCCGGCCACATCCACCACATCGGAGATATTGCCTCCGCAGTGGCATATATAGACACCGACCCGTTGTGGGGACGTTGCAGGTTGGCTGGCTTTGGATTCATCCATGGCTTACGGTCTCCGTTTGTACTATTGAATTCTGCTGTTGCAGGTAAGCGGAAGCTTCCATGGCTGCGGCGCCGGCCTCCACAATGGTGTCTACTATATCTTTCGGACCTGTGGCCATGCCGCACAAAAACAACCCCGGCACGCTACTGACGGTGGGCGCGGTCATGCTACTGCCCTGCTGATAAAAGCCGTCTTCGGCATCATGCAATCCGGCAAGCGCCTGCGTTTTCGGCGACGGCACGATCCCAAGCGAAAGCACGGTCATGTCATGACTGACTTCTTCCACCCGGCCGTCTTCGTCAACATGTTCCACCCGCAGGATGGTGTTCTGCTGGTCGTCCTTTTTGATCCTGGCCACCTTGGCTTTCACAAATTGAATACCCATGGCCAGGGCATTTTGGAAAAACTGTTCATAGTTTTTTCCAAAGGCCCGGATGTCCATGTAGTAAATGGTGATGTCCGCCAGGGGCAAGGAGCCGCTGAGCAGCATGGCCTGCTTGATGGAATACATGCAGCACACGCGGGAGCAATGGGCCACACCGCATTGCTGATCCCTGGAGCCGGCGCAAAGCACATAGGCAATGCTGTCGGGAACCTTGCCGTCCGAAGGGCGAATGACCCGGCCATAAGGTCCGTGGGGCGCCAGCAAGCGCTCCATCTGCAGGCTGGTGATGACATTGTCGATCTCGGCACCATG
>CAYVTN010000226.1:0-5271 GCA_964454395.1 uncultured bacterium
TGGCCGCGGTGCTGCAAGGCATAAAGCATTAGGTAAACCAGATTGGCTGCTTCCGGATGGCCATACACCCCGGCAACGCCACAATATTCTTTAGGTTTATCACCCTCAGATGTGCACATATTTCTTCAAACCGCCTTTCCATAAATCATATAACTTACCGACATTCTCTTCAAGAACCGGACGGCCATGGTGGAAGATGCTCAAGGTTTTACCACCAACCCTGCCGATTTCGGCCATGGGCACACGCTGTTTTTTGCATAGCTGGGTAAAACGGACAAATTTGTCGGACGCCACGGAAACAATCACCCTTGACTGGCTTTCCGAAAAAAGCGCGGTCGTGCTGTCCAGACCATCGTGCAGATTGAGTTCAGCCCCCATCAGCCCCTGACCGGCAGTACGCCCAAGAAAGGTGCATTCCGCCGCAGCCACGGCCAGTCCGCCTTCGGAACAATCCTGAGCTGATTTCAGCAACTGCTTTTCACTGGCAGACACCAGCAAATCCTGTAAGGCCTTCTCTTTGTTAAGGTTCACTACCGGCGGTTTGCCGGCTTTGACGCCTTTTAATTCATACAGCCAAGAGGAGCCGCCCAATTCGTCATAGGTTTTACCGAGCAGTAGGATAATATCCCCCCGTTCTTTAAACCAGGGCGTCACCAATTTTTTCCGGTCCTCCAGCAGGCCCACAATCCCAACCACGGGCGTGGGGTCTACCGCCTCCTGGGGACTCTCATTATAAAAACTCACGTTGCCCCCGGTCACCGGGGTATTCAAGGTTTCACAGGCTTCGGCCATCCCCTTAACCGCTTCCTTGAACTGCCAGAACACTTCCGGATCCATGGGGTTGCCGAAATTCAGGCAATTGGTCATGCCGATCGGTTTGGCGCCGGTGATGGCCACATTGCGCGAGGCTTCGGCCACGGCGATGCGCCCGCCTCTTTTGGGATCAAGATAAACGTAACGACCGTTGCAATCGAGCGAAACCGCCACGGCCTTGCCGGTATGCTTAACCCGAATCACTGCCGCACCCGCGCCGGGCAGAAGCACGGTATTGGTGCGCACCATATGGTCATATTGTTCCCACACATAACGTTTGGAACAAAGGTTGGGCAATGCCAGCAATTTGGCCAACGCTGCTTGGGGCCCCATCACGGGCTTCAACGCTTTGGCCGTCAACTGTTGTACCTTTTGCAAATAAACCGGTTTTTTGACAGGCCGGTGATAAGTAGGGTAGCCGGGATATTTGGTATCCGCCAGCGCCCCGGACGGAATTTCAGCCACCACCCTGCCATGGTGTTTAACCCTTACCAATCCATCATCAGTAACCTTGCCTATATCCGCCGCATGGAGATGCCACTTTTTTAAAATAGCGCTCACCTTTTTTTCATGTCCTTTTTTGGACACCAATAACATTCGTTCTTGCGACTCACTGAGCATAATTTCATAGGGCGCCATGCCGGTTTCCCGCTGGGGAACATTGTCCAATTCGATCTCCAGGCCGGTTTTGCCGCGCGCCGCCATTTCCGAAGTGGCACAAGCCAGGCCCGCGGCGCCCATGTCCTGAATCCCCACCAGATGCTTGCCTCGAATCAACTCCAGCGTGGCTTCCAGCAACAACTTTTCCATAAAGGGATCCGCCACCTGCACGGCACTGCGTCTTTCTTCCGCTTCATCGGATAGTTCCTCGGAGGCAAACGTGGCGCCATGAATACCGTCCCGGCCGGTGGTGGAGCCGATATAAAACACCCGGTTGCCAATACCCGAAGCGCGTCCCAAGGCCAAATCTTCGTGCTTCATAAACCCGACGGCCATGACATTGACCAGGCAGTTGTCATTGTAGGTATCATCAAAGACCACTTCCCCGCCCACCGTGGGCACGCCAATACAGTTGCCGTAGCCGGCAATGCCTTCCACCACACCTTGGAATAATCGTCTGGTTTTGGCATGATTAAGTTTGCCAAAGCGCAGGGAATCGAGGCAGGCCACAGGCCTGGCGCCCATGGTGAAAATATCGCGCAAAATGCCGCCCACCCCCGTGGCAGCGCCCTGATAGGGTTCAATGGCGCTGGGATGATTGTGCGACTCCACTTTGAAGCAAATCGCCCGGCCGTTGCCGATGTCCATGACACCCGCATTTTCGCCAGGGCCTTGGATAACCCGTTTGTTTTTGGTGGGAAAGGTTTTCAAAACCGGCCGGGAATTTTTGTAGGAACAATGTTCCGACCACATGACCGAAAACATACCCAATTCGGTGTAACTCGGCGTGCGCCCTAAAATGGCTTTAATGGTCCGATATTCCTGCGGCGTCAGGCCATGCTCTTTGATGATTTGGGCACTGAGTTCAGCCGGGTCTCCGGCGCAGGGAACGGGCAGATGTTTTCCATGGCTGACTTTGATTTTAACCATGGTCTTTTTGCTTTTACCATTCTTTGATTGACGTGTTTTCAAAACCTTATCCTCCAGGGCCCGCTGTTTTTAGGTCATTTCTCTTACGGAAAGGCAATGTCGAATGAAAAATGTCCTTGGTGCCATAGTATCACCCTTATGCAGGGACCAGGCATCCCGCATGCACCGCACATGCAGCCTATAGCCGACGTAAACCGCTGCCCGCCTAAGAGTGGATGCAATACCCCATCTGCAATCAAAACTATTTGAATTTTGTCAGTCGGTATTTAAGCAATGTCCAAATGGCGATCAGTCCATCTCTCCAGCGAATCTTCTTGCCCTCGGCGATGGAACGAGGTGTGTAGGAAATAGGGACCTCGAGAATGGAGCGGCCTTTGCTCAGCAATTTGGCGGTTACTTCCGGGCAAAAGTCAAAGCCTTTATGCTTAAGGTCCAGGGAGCGAAGCAAGTCTGTTCTGAATACCTTATAACCGGTGGCAACGTCGGACATTTTAGCACCGTAAAGAAAAGAGGTCAACCAAGATAGAAATCGTCCTCCCAAATAATAACGCCAGTAGGATATTTGGTTGGTCCGGCCAATCTTTCGGCCCAGGATGCGTGAACCATAAACGACCTCCACCTGTTCATTGTCAAAAGGCGCGATCAAGGCTGGGTAGTCGGTGGGGTCATACTCCAGATCCGCGTCCTGGATCAGGATTACTTCTCCCGTGGCAGCCCGGATACCCTGGTGCAGGGCATTGCCTTTGCCCTGGCTGGGCTCCACCCTGATCAATCGGACATCGTCGAAAGTCCTGACCAGTTCGGCCGTGGCATCGGTGGACCCGTCATCGATCACAATGATCTCCAGGTCCATCAGGTCACCTTCCCGGCGGACCCGGTGCAATAGTTCGCTAATGGTGGTCTGTTCATTTTTAGCCGGGATCAAAACAGTTACACGCACGCCCATCCTCTTTCATGGAATGGAGTTTCGGGAAAATGATCGTCGCAAAACCAGCCTTGCAGGCGGCATGGTCTTTAACAACAATGGTTGGATATTAAAATAACGGGTTTAATTTTTCAAGGTGAAAGATGAATCACCTTTTCCCCGCACTGTTAACAACAGTTCGGACTTCGGTGGCCGGCCCCGTTTTTTTTCTTCGACGAGCAGCCGCACGTCGGCGCAGTGCCCTTTAACGCCCCCTGGATCATTGCAGCCGCGCAGCCTACACCGGTGGCCACTTGAATGGCGTCTGCGGGGCAATTACGCTGGCAGGCGCCGCATTCCATGCAACGCTGAAGGGCCTGGATGCCGGCCTTGTGTCCCGTCAAGGTAAAAACCGCATGTGGACAAACATCCACGCACATGCCGCATCCCGTGCATTTTTCCTTGTCCAGCCTCAAAGTCCCGCTTTGATAGGTCATTAAAAAAACCTCCCCACGCCAACATAAATCCAGAGCGCCACCGCCAACCCGGCAACGCCGATGATGACCGGCAGCATCCTGGACATCTCTTTTTTCACGCCATTGACCGAGGTATAGGTGGTGGAACCGGTAAAATTTAAAGCCAGATAGGCCGAAACAGAAACAACTGACAGGGCCAGAGCCGCCCAGATCATCGCCGGCAAGGAAACCAGCATGACCGCCGCCAATAAGGCGAGGAAGGCCCAAACCATGCCCTTGATGGACAGCCATTTCCCAGGCAGCCAATCGTGGAAAATCGGAACCATGACAGGTGTTGACAATCCAATGGCCAAAAATACCATTCCTGCCCGTACCCCTGCAGCCAAGCTGATGCCAACGGCTATGCCCAGCAAAGGAAAAAGTGAGGGAATAAGCTCCATAGGAATGACCGCCATTCTTTCGGGCAGCCGGAAGGTTACCCGCCTCATTTCCGGGGTGGCCTTTCCGGCATCAAGGAAAGCGGGTAAATCAGCCGCACGCACCGGGCCGTAAACCACCGTGAACCCCGTCTTTTTCCTGACCAAATGTGCCGCCACGCCCGGCGCGCCAAGCTGGGGAACGATCAACCGGCGGTGATTCACAAAGGTCTTCAGCTCATGCCGGGAAACCCGCTTAGCCAATTCGTCGGTTCCAAAGGTTCCTTTACCCGCAGCACACCAAACATTGATGCCTTTGGTATCTATCACCAATATCCAGGCGTCGCGGCCCGTCAAAACCGACCGCAATTTATCGACGCTCATCCTGTAATTTGCTGAAACCAGCACCGGCGATTGCGCCCCCGGACTTCCCACCTGGTACAGGCCCGGCGTGACCATGGCATGCATCCGCCCAATGCCCCAGCGGTAACCCCAATGCCGCAGCCGGTCGCGCCATGTCAGCATGGTGCCTATTTGATCATGATTGATTGTATGGGATATTTCCATTTTAAGCCGCTCCTGATCCCTTTTACGCCCTCATGGCTTGCCGTGATTTACAATCCGGTGCTATGCTCTCTAAATACGCAGATTGGTCTTCTCATACACCCAAGCCGGTTAACTGCGCTCTTGGTTTCTTCTTTATCCGGCAACATCCCATTTCGATTCTTATGGCCTTTACGTTGACCAGTGCATCGGTCACTTTTTTATGGCCAGAGGTTATGATGCGCGAAATGGTAGACTGGTGAATTTTCATTTTCCTCGCGATCTGCGCTTGTTCCAAACCTTCCAGGTGGGCAAGCCGCAGGGCTTCAAACTCATCCAAGGTTAAAATCACCCCTTCCAGCTCATCAAGGGATTTACAATTCGGCCGGAAACAACGCTCTTCCGGCTGGCAGGCTACCCAACGCATTTTCTTTGGCCGCATCTTTGCTCCCCGTTTTTTTGCATATATATGCATTATATCGCGGGCATAAAAGTTGTCAAGAAAACCGAAAAATTCCTGCAACCATAT
>CAYVTN010000227.1:0-5258 GCA_964454395.1 uncultured bacterium
AACTTCGTTATTATACCATATCATCAAACAAAAAAGTCCGACAGGCTCCTAGGAGCCTGAGCGACTAATTGCTCAGCCTCCTAGCGCATGGACTTGTAATAATTAATCAGGCCATTGGTGGAGCTGTCATGGCTGGTGACAGGCTCATTGGTTTTCAATTCCGGCACAATGGCCTTGGCCAGGACCTTGCCCAGTTCCACGCCCATCTGATCAAATGAATTAATCTGCCAAATGACACCTTGGGTAAAAATCTTGTGTTCATAGAGGGCTATCAATTGACCCAGGCTTTCCGGGGTTATTTTTTTAACCATCAGGCTGTTGCTGGGCTTGTTGCCGCTGAATGTCTTGGCCTTGGCCAGCAATTCCAGGCGGTCCTCGGCCAAATCCTGTGATTTCAGCTCCTCTTTGACTTCCTCCGTGGTTTTCCCTTTCATTAAAGCTTCAGGCTGGGCAAAGAAATTGGACAGCAACAGGGTATGATGTTCGCCCAGGGGGTTGTGGGTTTGGGCCGGAGCAATAAAATCGCAGGGAATCAGTTTGGTGCCCTGATGGATTAATTGATAAAAAGCGTGCTGGCCATTGGTGCCCGGCTCTCCCCAAATAATGGGGCCGGTGGAATAATCAATCTCCTGCCCGTCGCGGGTCACGCTCTTGCCGTTGCTTTCCATGTCACCCTGCTGAAAATAAGCGGCAAAACGGGCCATATATTGGTCATAAGGCAGGATGGCCATGGTTTCTGCGCCAAAGAAATTATTGTACCAAATGCCGATCAGGGCCATAATGACCGGCATATTTTTCTCAAAAGGCGTGGTGCGGAAGTGCTCGTCCATTTGATGGGCACCGTGGAGCAGGGCTTCAAAATTATCCATGCCGATAGCCAGGGCAATGGAGAGCCCGATGGCAGACCACAAAGAGTAGCGGCCGCCCACCCAGTCCCAGAACTCGAACATGTTGGCAGGATCAATGCCAAAGCGTTCCACTGCCTCGACGTTGGTGGACATGGCCACGAAATGCTTGGCAATGGCCTTTTCATGCTGGGCTGCATCCAAAAACCAGGCTCTGGCCGTGTGGGCATTGGCCATGGTTTCCTGGGTGGTAAAGGTTTTGGACGCAATTAAAAACAAGGTGGTTTCCGGCCGGACTTTCTTCAGGGTTTCGGCGATATGGGTGCCGTCCACATTGGAAACAAAGTGGACTTGCAGGCCCTCTTTGACATAAGGTGTCAGCGCCGTGACCACCATCTGCGGTCCCAGGTCGGACCCGCCGATGCCGATGTTGACAATATCGGTAATAGCCTTGTCCGTGTAGCCCCGCCAACGGCCGGAGCGCACTTCATCGGTAAACAAACGCATCTTCTCCAGCACGGTGTTTACTTCCGGCATGACATCTTTGCCGTCCACCAAAATGGGCCGGTTGGAACGGTTGCGCAAAGCCGCATGCAGCACCGCCCGGTCTTCGGTGTTGTTGATTTTTTCACCTGAAAACATGGCGGCGATGGCCTTGGCCAGCCCCGATTCCTCCGCCAGGTTGAGCAGCAATTTCATGGTTTCGTCAGTGATGCGGTTTTTGGAATAATCTAAAAACAAATCATTTAATCGCAAGGAAAATTTATCAAAACGCTGTGGATCTTCCTCAAAAAGACTGCGCATCGGCACAGGCGCGATTTCTCCAAAATGTTCTTCCAAAGCCTGCCAGCTAGGCAGATCATTGATATTGGCCATCGTCCATACTCCCTTCGCTTATGTGATAAAGGTCAATGCCGTCCAAGCCGCCAAAAACCGCTCCTATTGTCCATGGTTTCCCGGGTAAAATCAAGGTGACTTTAAGGCCAAAATACACCGTCAATTCCGAATTGACTTTTTAGCACAACGCTAATCATGAAAATTAGTTTCACCAATTGCTTGTTGGTATAAGGAGCCACCTTTGACCAATTTACTTTTTTGGGCTTAAATCAGGACTCGGCACACGCTGACAGTGCGGACTCCCCTAAGCCTTGCTGAAAACCTTTGGGCGTAGAGGTGATGGCCCGCGGTCTTCTCAACCCGTAGCGGCAGAGAACGTGTTCGAAGCCCGAAAAAGTAAATTGGTCAAAGGTGGGCAGACCAATAAAAATTTGATGGTGGATTTAGGAAGGGACCGGGAGCCCATTTTCATCATAATTTATTTTGACAAGGTGCAGGAATGATCCGATACTGGGATCGGCTTACAGGATTATCAAGGAGTTCAAGCGGTCATGCTCCAGTTCACTTATAAAGCCATCCGGCGCGTCGTGGTCATCATCATCGGATTCACAGTGATCCTGGCGGGTGTGATCATGCTGGTCACCCCCGGACCGGGGATGCTTGCCATTGTAGCGGGCCTGGGTATCCTGGCCAGTGAATTGCTTTGGGCCCGCAGCCTGCTCCACCGGCTTAAACATCATGCCAAAAATTACAGCCATGGTCTGATCGCCTGGCTGCAACGCCATTTAAAGGCTGAAGAAAAAAGCCCGCCGCAATCGGATTAATGTCCTTAAGGGCACGGCTTAAGCCGTGGTGTTTGAAGAAAGAGCCTGCTCCGGCGAAGAGGAAGGTGCGGTCAAAGGCAGCATAATCGAAAATGTTGTGCCCTGGCCTGGCGTTGAACTCACCTTGATTTTGCCTTGGTGTTTTTCATGAATAATCGTATAGGCAATGGCCAAGCCCTGGCCTGTACCTTTGCCCACCGGTTTGGTGGTGAAAAAGGGATCAAATATTTTTTCCTGAATTTCGGCCGGCATGCCTGTGCCGTTGTCAACAATGCTGATTTCAATATACTCATCATGGCTGCTGGTGATCACCTGAATAAGCCCTTTGGTGTCCTTCTGCCCCCGGTTTTTTCCCTCAATGGCATGGGCGGCGTTGACTATCATATTTAAGATGACCTGGCCCAATTCTACGGGCAAGGCCGGCACCAGGAGCAGATCCGGCTCCAGCCGGGTCTCCAGATTAGCCACATATTTCCACTCATTCTTGGAGACGATCACCGTATTGGTGATGACTTCATTGACATTGGTCATGGTGCTTTCCTGCACTTCGGGATGGGCAAAGGCTTTCATGGCTCTCACAATCTGACTGACGCGGCTTACCCCTTCCTGGGTTTGAACCACAGCCTGAGGAATTTCCTCCCGCAGGTATTCCAGATCGAGGGAGGCGGCCAGATCTTTCAAGGATTCCAGCGCCTCTTCCGGCAAGGCCGGGCTTTTTAAGCATTGGTCAATGAATTTTAGCAACTCCACAAAAGCATCATTGATAAATTTAACGTTATCTCCGATAAACTGAATGGGCGTGTTGATCTCATGGGCAATACCCGCGGCCAACTGGCCGATGGAGCTCATTTTTTGATTCTGCAAACGTTCGGCTTCCAATTGCTTGCGCTCGGTGATATCCAGAATGACGCCGACCAGGCCCGAGATTTCACCCTCGGTGTTGGTCAACACCGCCTTGTGAAACACCGCCGTACGCAAGGTGCCGTCGCGATGGGGTAGCGTAGCTTCATAAATTTGCGATCCGCCGCTTTTATAAAGATCCTCATCAGACTTATCATAGGTCTGGGCCAGCTCCAGGGGACAGAAATCGAAGACACTCCTGCCGATGATGGCTTCTTTGTCAATACCCAGAAATTGGACAAAGGCTTGATTACATCCTAAATACACGCCCTTCCTATCTTTATAAAACACCGGCCCTGGAATGGCTTCGATCAGGGTTTCCAAAAAATGATGCTGCTCCTGTTCTTTCAGTTGCGCTTCCTTGATGGCTGTGATCTTAATGGCCACGCTGAATTTAACCCACCGGCCATCAGCCCACTGCAGCGCCTGGTCCGTGTAATGATACCATTCACCGCTTACGGGATGGCGCATTTCCCAGTGATAAGTGTCATGTTGTTCTTTTCCAAACAGAATCTGGTTGGTGCAAAAACTGCAGGGCGCCTCTTGGCCGTACAAAAACCGGTAACAAGGACCGTGCGCCTCACTGGAAGGCAACTGGTCGGCCGCTTTTTTGTTCACATAGAGTACTTCATCGCTGACAGGATCCACCACATAAGCCACGGCATCGAGGCTGTCAAACAGGTGCAGCAATTGTTCGTAATCATGCACCAATTTTTGACGATGCTCCTGTTTATCCATGCCATGGGACAGAATATTGGCCATCGTTTTTAAAAACTGCTTACTCTTGCCTGTCAGCACTCCAGGCGCAAAGAGCATGATCATGCCGTAAAGTCTGGCGCTGGTCTTGAGAGGCAGGATATAAACCCGGCCCTGGTCGGGGGCGCCGACCTTATGCAACAGGCTTTGGCTCACGTTGCTGCCGGTGGCAGGGGTAATCTCCAGGAAACAAAACGTCATTAACCACTGCTTCTCTTCAGTGGTCAGAATGATGCCACTCTCGAATCCCGGCAGGTTGCTGCCGTTTAAAACCAGCATTTGCTTTTGCGCCTGGTCATTCACCGTCGCCAGTCCCGTGCTGCCGGGTATGCTTTGAAGGATGGCAGGTAAATAGATTCGCATCAGACTGCTAAGAGATCCTTCTTTAAGCGCTTCCTGGCTTAGTTGACTTATCAGGGTTTGACGCTGGTTGGCCGCATGCAGACGATGCAACAGGCTCCTTGTTTGGGCAAAAATAAAAACTAAAATGAGCGTAATGACATGGCCAAGGATACTGCCGGGCTGGGCGTAAAACTTCCACAATTCTATCCAACCGGCATGGTGATGAAGCATGATGGCATGGCTTTGAAATACCATTGCCACACCCCAGGTCAGGACCCCGGGGATAACGCCCATACTCCAACCGATATACAACACCGGCAGGCTGCTGAGCACCACCAGTCCCGTGCCCAAATATGGAATCAACCCATAGACGGCCAGAATATAAATGACGATCAGGCCGATTGCTAAAAGTAACTGCCGTAGGTTAAGGTTGGTCATGCGCTATGGCCTCTTGGAATCAAATTTCATGATCTGTGATCTGTTATGATTATCGACTGGGAAGTCAGGTGTATTGACCCATGGAGGGGATAAAATAAAAGCTGCCGCAAGAATGCGCGCGGCAGCTTTTATCAAGTTTCTAAAGAGTAGATAATAAACGCTTAATAACGGACGTTCAGACCGCCAAACACGGTGTCCGCCCGGATGGTGAGGTAAGGTTCATTTTCATTGAAGTTTGAGGTGGTGAAAAGGGTGGAGCCGAACCCGCCGCTGGTGCGGTCCGGCAGTTGGATGCCCCCAAAAGCCACATTGGCCA
>CAYVTN010000228.1:0-5249 GCA_964454395.1 uncultured bacterium
GAGACGCAACATACATAAGGTTTTTAATGATTTTAAGTCCGACAGACTCCTAGGCCGCATTGATAAAAATTGGGCGGGGTAGCATGCGCCTTGGCGCCGCGGGCTTTTGTTGATGTTTGAGGATTTGAATATGGCGAAACAAGCTGCGCAGCAGCATGTTCATGAACGGCCCCGCCAGGGTGGGGGGCAGGACGTGCCCCAACACCGATGCCTGATATGCTCCATGCTTTCGCACAGCCGGCAAAAAGAACAACAGGAGCCCCGCCACGACTGTAATAAAACCCGGTACGTTCACGCTCCCAAAGGCCAGAATGAAGTAACTTGAAATTGAAAAGAAAACAAAATACAACCCATGGTAGCGCAGATTGGATACCCACAGGGACCGTTTGATTTTCGAAGCGGTTGTGAGTTGATCCCAGGTTTTGAAAACAATCCGGGTAACCCCTTGGGACGGTTTCTCGACCACGTAAACCCCGCCCCAATGGAGATAGCGGAAAGCCAGCAAAGACATAAGTTCAGCGGCGATGATTATGGGCATGGAGATGTCCACGCCGATGAGCCCGTGGGCCAGCGCCAGGAGGCTTGCCGGCAGCACGGCCAGGATCGCGAAGGGTTCGAACCTCCCGGCCAATTTTGCGGCATGCCGGCGAATTTCCTGCTCATCCAAAATCCCAAACAGCCGGTCAACCAACCGGGTCAGAATCACGGTCGCTTTCCATAAGTAGAACGGTCTCTCTGGACTCGTGGATAATGCTTCGAGTTCTGTGATAAGCTTGTCCAAAGCTTGGTATTTTTCTTCCAACTCTGCCTGTTTGGCCTCTTCATCCTGTACAGCCACAAGTATTCGGACATCCGAAAACAAGTACTTGATATCTCCGAATAGATCCGCATGGGCTTCTTGCGAAGCAGATGGAAGCGCCTTCGACCTGAGAATCAACTTAACCCACTTGGGTTGAGCCCTGAATAACGCTTCAAATCTTGTAATAAGCCTGTCCAAAGCTTGGTATTTTTCTTCCAACTCTGCCTGTTTGTCCTCTTCATCCTGATCAGCCACAAGTATTCCAGCCTCCGAAAATAACCGTTTGATATCTCCGAATAGATCCGCATAGGCTTCCTGCGAAGCAGACGGAAGCGCCTTTGACCTGAGGAGCAACTCAACCCACTTGGGTTGAGCCCTGAACAATGCTTCAAATCTTGTAACAAGCTTGTCCAAAGCTTGGTATTTTTCTTCCAACGCTGCCTGTTTGGCCTCTTCATCCTGTACAGCCACAAGTATTCGGACATCCGAAAACAAGTGCTTGATATTTCCGAATAGCTCCGCATAGGCTTCTTGCGAATCAGGCATAAGCTTCTCTAACCTCCCGAATAAGGCGAACCACTTGTCAGGCAACACTTTCAATCCCCGCAGAAGCAATCCGATATTGGCAGCAGTGGATTCATACGGTTCGAGCAAATAAGGTCTCATTAAGTCAAATTGCTGTTGGAGATCACCCCAAAATGTCCTGAATTTTTCCCACGCTGGAATGCTTTCAAACACCCGCTCTAAATTAAAGCTGGTCGCGATCGCATCTATCCCCCAATAAAGGGTTGCATCCTCGGGCAATTCTGATTTTAAATCCCGCATGTCTGTGGCGAGAGCCTCAACCACCCAGCTTACCGGCAAAATATTCGGCTTCATCCCGTAGAACAAATTTTCCTGTTCAAAATAATTTTTCAAATACGAATTGGTCCGGCCCGCGTACAGGAGCACGGTCATTAATGCCAAAGAGGAAATTTCGCTCACTTGCAGCTTGGAACTAAACGGGTAACAATTCATATCGGCAATGGCATAAAGGCATTCTTCTTTCAATGCTTGCCATTCATCGATCAAACGCATTTTTGCAATGCTTTTCCTTAACTCATTCAAGTCCTGTGTGGTTAAAAGGCCCAATTTTGATTGTTTTGTTGTTTGGAGCAACCGCGAGGCGATTATTCTTTTGACCGTTTCATTTTGGGGAAATTCCTCTACCCACAAGTCCTGCTTAAACCGTCGCTGTTTTTCCGTGCCCTGTTGCCTTGCCTGCTCGATGGCTTTCCCTATCAATAGCTCCAACGCGCCGTTGCCGGACAGTCTTCTTCTCGCCAATATCAGGGCAGCCAGGGCAGGGACGGTTCCCAAGCGGCCCAGCATGGAAATGGCTTCGGGAAGCCAAACCTGGCCCTTTGGGCCCGATTCAATGGCATCCATCATATTATCGGACAATAATCGTACGGCTATTTCCGGCTCTCGATAAGCTGTTGCTTCAAGTTGTTGCTCGTAATCCAAAGCTTTATTTAAATGAAAAACTAGTGACAACAATTCCGCCGGGTTATTGATGGCCAAATCAACATCCCGCTGCAGAACCGGCACTCCCGCATCGCTGATGCTCTGCAATTTCGGAATTAATTCAAGCAATTGGGCGGCTTGTATGGAGGATGGCTCACCCCCCATGCGCACTGACTCAAGAATTTCAAGGATATCCTTGATGGTCATGGGAGATTCCTGCTTTTGATTCCCGCCCGAACCTGACGGCGTGCCGGACATCCACGCCGCCACGCCCGATTTCAGGGAAGATAGGGTCGGCTGATGGTTCGAAACAATCCAGGCCACCGTCCGCCCCGAAATTCCGGGAAACCCGCTGGAAAGAATCAATAACGCGCTTAACCAGAGCACGATCGAATGGGTTTGGTGCAGAAGGGCTGCTTCAAGCACCGATAATGCTTGAAGCGCCCCTTCTATCCCAATATTTTCTCCAATCGGGACTGCGGCAGGCCCAGTAGGAAGTCCGGCTAAAGCCGTCAACAACCCGAGAACACCCAGTATCAGCCAGGGGGGCTTTTTTTGCGCCATTTTAATGGCGCGCCGGACCAAAGATAATGGCGACCATCCGGTCTTTTGAACCAGGGCGGCGTCTTTCAATACTGCTATTGCTTTGCGGAGGGATGAAAAATACGCCAAAGTACCCGAGGGATATTTATCATAGGAGGGCAAGCGTTGAACATTCAACGGCAGACCGGCCTGCATGGCCAGCACCATCCGGTCACGGTTGGCGGGTTTGCCATGAAAAGACCAAGTATACGCCCGAATGCCTTCAGGCAAGCCCGCGCCTTTCAGTCTCTCCAGCTTAAGCTTAAAGCGCCTGTTATAATCCTCCAGGGCTTCCGCCTGGCCGTCCGAAAGCGCCACATGGACCTTGTCCTTTTTCCCCACCTTATAAAGCAGACTCGCCGTGAGCACGATCATATGCTTCAGGACCTGGTTTTCTTCCCAGCCATTGCGCAAAGCCAGCGTGTTTTGATCGTGTGCAAGCCATTTTTCCAAGAGCGTTTTTCTGCCTTGCAACAGGGAGAAATAAGGATTGGCGGCGTTCGTTTTGGTCACATGAGGTTTGACGGACAGGCAGCTCACGCCGCGGGCCTTAAGCGCCGCCATGACCCGGGCCGCGTGAAAGCCGCCTGTAATCATTACTGCGGTCTGCTCCCTGTCCCGGTCCATGGCAGACAAGAGATTATCCACAAAAACCCGGCTGCGTTGATCTGTCAATTGATAGAAACGTCCAGCCCGGCGCAGGGCTTCGCCCAAGGGCGCCAAGTCCCGGACTTCAGCCGGCAGTTGTTCTTTCGGCAAGGTTTGATGGTAAAAATCAAGAAAGGCGGAAATGGTGAATTTATGCCGTTCCGAGCGAAAAAACCGAAGCTCTTTGGGCGTGGCGGAGATGTTTAGCAGCTTCTCCATGATATTCAGGCGGGTTTGCCAGGTCTTAAATGTTTGTAACTGGTTTTTCCGGGAAAGTCGTGTTTGGAGACTGGATAAGATATCCCGCAAATCGTACAAACACCCCTGGATTTCATTGGTTAGAAAGCCTTGGACTGCGTCCAGGCTGGCTTGGTAAAGTTCGGGCGAATCCATACCCTGAATCCGGATCGGCCGGCCGCTGACGCCGGCATAATATTCAGCGCCCGTGATTTTCCCCTGTCTGACCAAATAATCGCCGACTTCCTTACGGATTTCGGGAATAGGAAAAGTGCCGAGCGCCGACACATCAACCGCATGAAATGCGCCTTCTTCCGCCACCAACTTCAGATGATGGCGGGTAACCAAATGCCCGATAATGCCTGCAATCTCTTTTTGCACTTCTTCATTACAATGCAGATCCTGAATGACAATGACGGTTTTGCTGTTGGCTTCATGGGCATCCGTAATGGTCCCCAAGGTTTTCGGGATGGATATGCTGTTTTCCTCCCATGCCTCTGCCGCATAGCTGCGGCTGTCAAAGGCAAAGGCGACGTACGGCAGGAGCAGGCTGGCGCTGAGCAACAAAACCAGGAAGCGAAGGAGCATTTGACATGGCCGGACGTACCAGGAAGTCATTACGGCACCTTTGGGCAAAATAGTTGGGCAGCCGGCGGATTTGGACAAATATCCCCCTTAATAAAAGACCAAGTTATATCCGTCCAACTGCTAAACAACATAAGGAGGTATGTAAAGTACGGAGGGGAGGAGATTTGATGATGGGCCGACTGCTTCAACAAATCCCCCTTCATCCCTCTTGGCAAAAGGGGGGGCAGCAAATACAAAACCAATCCGACAGGCTTATGGAAATAATGGATGAGTTTAGCATCTAAAAAAAAGAATGGCAAATGTTGTTTTTACAAATATATTGCCTTTTCCCCCAACCCTTCCAGCCATTTCGCCAAATTGGTAATCCTAATGCCCTTCTGCTCTTTTTCCCGGCGCGGTCCTCTAACCAGCTGGAATGAGGCCTGAGGACGGGCACGTTCGTGAAAATAGCGCAGGCTGGGGTTGAGGGCATCGTCCGAGGCCTTGACTTCAATGGCTCATTTGACCTTCCGCTCTTCGGTGATCACAAAATCGACCTCCCGCTTTTCACGGTCACGAAAATAATGGAGATCCATCTGCCTTCCTGATACGTCCCGTTTGCAATGACAATATTTCAGCAGCGCTGACGCCACCACATTTTTCAGCACTGGTCTTTGATCCCTGCTATAGGCCGCGGCGCAATCGTAAAAATAAACTTTTGGTTCTTTCCGCAGGCTCCGTGCCAGTCCTTTGGCATAGGGCGTTACCAAAAAAATGATATAGAGCATTTCCAGAATGCCCACCCACCGCTTGATGGTGACCGGCGTAACACTTAAATCCTGGGCAAGATTGGTATAATTCAAATTGCGTCCAACCCCTTCTCTTAATAGTTCGATCAGATGCTTCAATC
>CAYVTN010000229.1:0-5224 GCA_964454395.1 uncultured bacterium
TACAACCCGGACATCAATAATCCCTCGGGCCAGGGGTACAACGGCGGCGGGGAACCCATGGGCATCAGCTTCTTTACCGCGGTTTACCAAAGCCTGCATTTTCCGCCTTATGATCCCTGGTTGTCAGGCTACCATATTAATTATTATTATTACGGCCAGTTGATCCTGGGCATTATGGCCAAGTTGGTCGGCGTGCCGCCGGTCTGGTCCTACCAAATTGTGATCAGTCTGCTCTTTGCCCTGACCTTTAGCGGCGTCTTTGGCCTGGGTCTGGCCCTGACCGGAAAAAAACGGTGGGGCCTGTTTTCCGCCGTGGCTGCGGCCATGCTGGGCAATATGTCCACCTATCTTTACATGCTCGAGCCGGTCAACCGCGGGCTTAACTGGTACGACCTGGGCCGCAGCCTGTCCATGATTTGGAAAAATTTCTGGATTCACCTGGGCCGGTTTGAATTTATCTGGAATCCCACCCGTTTGATCAAAGGCACGATCAATGAAATGCCCTGGTTCTCATTTCTCTACGGAGACCTGCATGCCCATATCATTGCCATTCCCTATTCGCTGCCGATCATCGGCTGGGCGGCCAACCTGCTGACACCGGCGTCCCGGACCGCGACCTTGCTGCCTGAAGTCAGCGGCCGCACGGGCACGGAGCGGGGGCTTTCCTTTTTTGTGACCGCGCTCACCCTGGGCGCCTTGTCTGCCATCAATACCTGGAATTTTCCGCCTTATGCCTTGCTGGTATTGGCGGTGCTGATCACCCGCGCCTTGCAGGACCGCAAGACGCCGGCCATGCCCTGGCCGGCCTTGGGGCAGGCCGTACTGGGCTGGCTGCGCCTGGTGGTCGGCGGCCTGGTATTGATGCTCTTTTTCCATCTCCACTTCAAGCCCCAGTCCACCAGTCTGGCTTTTGTCAATCCCGCCGTGCGGACCCATCTCAAGGAGTTTATACTTTACTTTGGTTTGCCGCTATTTCTACTGGTCAGCTTCTGCGGCCAATACCTGGTGAGCAGCGGCCGGACGCTGCTGGCGGCTTTGGGCTGGAAACCCAGGGCACGCAAGAGCTGGTGGCAAAAAACGGCGACTGTGCTCAACACTTTTTGGAGTAAGTATCCTGTAGCCGTGTACATCACCCTGGCGGCCTTGCTGGGCGCCGGGGTGATGTTGCTGTTCAACCAGGTGCTGTTGGTGGTGCTTGGTCTGCTGGTGCTTGCCCTGGCCTATGTGCTGGGTTGGAAACCCCTGACCCCTGGCCTGCGGCTGGCCATGATTTTGGCCTTGCTGGGCTTTTTGATTGTATTGGGCTGCGAGATTGTACATGTTCGTGATTTCATGGGCGTGGGCGGCGACATGAGCCGCATGAACACGGTCTTCAAATTTTACATTGTCGTCTGGATCTTTTTGGCCCTGGCGGCCGGGGCGGTCGCGGACCATTTGCTGGAAGCCGGCAAGGAGGTCCTGTCGGGTTGGCGCGAGGTCTTCAGCCAGCGCCGCTGGCTCAGCACTCTGGGGTATATGCTGGCCCTGTTCGTGCTCATGGCCTGGGCCAATTACAGCCAGGAAAATACGGATACGCCCTGGCTCTCGTGGCTGCTGTTCGCCGCCCTGATCCTGGTGCCTTTGGCCTGGGCCGTGCGGCCGCAGCAGCAACATCTGCGCCGGGCCTGGATGGCCGTGCTGGGCTGCGTGGTGATCATTGAGGCGCTTTATCCACCGATCGCGCTTTACGACCGCATGCATCTGTGCTCCAACTTCCAGCATCCCACGCTGAACGGCACCGCCTACCTGGACCGGTTGCTGCCCAGGGAAGTCAAAGCCCTGCGCTGGATCGACAAGCATGTGGACCATATGGACATTATTCTGGAAGCCCCGGGCAAAAGGGGCTACAATTGTTTTGATACCAGGATTGCCATTTTTACGGGCCATCCTTCCCTGATCGGCTGGGTGGGACAGGAAGAACAAATGCGTTACAACGACCGGCTGACCGGCAGCCGTACCGCCGATGCCGACCGGATCTACAGCACCCTCAATATTGGCGAAGCCCAAAGGCTGCTTGAGCGCTACCATGTAAACTATGTTTTTGTGGGCAATAATGAACGGGCCGCCTATTCACGAGCCGGTCTGGAAAAATTTCAACGCTTCATGGATCTGGTCTACAATCAGGACAACGTCAGGATTTATAAGATGAGAACAGCGGAAGAGCGGGAATAAAAATGATTTACCACCAAGGGCACCAAGAATCACCAAGTAAACCCTTCCTCTGTTTTTTTCTTTGTCTTTCTTGGTGCTTTGGTGGTGAATTTTTTGTTCTTTACTCAACTTTAGCAAATTTTCTTTTTCGGGCCTTCAGATAGGGATAAGGTGGTGGTTGTGTCCCGACGGGTAAGCTTTTCAAAGTGGCCCACCCTTGATTTCAAGGCTTTTGTGGCAGGAGCCCAAGGAGATGGGCCCAGGTTTATCCCGCGCATGCTGGGATTTATTGCACTAACCTGCTTTTTGGCCCGAAAAAGCAAATTGGCTAAAGTTGAGTTCTTTATATTTTATATGGAAGGCTGCTGAAAGCGAAATGTTGAGCTCCTGCAAAGGAAATTGACGCTGTCGGTATGCCAAAAACGCAGTTCGAGGTTGAGCAACTAATTGCTCAGCCTCCCAGCTGTCACAGTATCAAATGAGGAGGAATCACAGCATGGTTAAACCGAAACAAAATGACGATGACAAACAGGGCGTCCAGCTGCAAGTGGAAGTGGACGATCAAGTGGCCCAGGGGGCGTATGCCAACCTGGCCCTGGTGGCGCACAATGCCACGGAATTCGTGCTTGATTTTATTTTTGTTCAGCCCCAACAGCCCAAAGCCAAGGTCCGGGCCAGAATCATCAGCTCGCCGGGACATACCAAACGCTTCCTAAGAGCCCTGGCGGAAAACGTCAATCGCTTTGAGCAGACTTTTGGAGAGATTAAAGAAGTCTCGGCCGGGCCCATTGACGAAAACCAGATCAAACTGCACTAAATCCGCACCGGGCCTCTATTGCAAGGTATTTGGCGAGAGGCCTTTTTTTCTCTTCCGGAACAGTAATCCCTATTCAGCTTCCGCGATATTGGGACGATACTGAATCAGAAATGATTCAGAATTTTGAGAATCGAGAGGCAGGCCAAAATCTTGGCGAAACAGTCAACGGCCTGTTCACCCTGCCTCTCCCATGCTCTGACGTTTCGGGAGCTGCGGGTTATGAGTCCAGACGATTGGAAACAACCGGTTGAACATGACGAAGAGGAACTGCGCCAGATTCTTCAGGCCCAGGACGCTTATTTCATGGACAAGGTCTTTGCGGCTATTGTGCTGGTCAAGCAGGGGCAGACCGACGGCGCCATCATCCCGGTGTTGCTCGACGCCCTGGGTGCGATTGACCAGGATATGCGCAGTGCCGCGGCCCTGACCTTGGGCAAACTGGGGATGGACAGCTGCGAGGTCGTACCCAATTTGATCAAAACTCTCAAAAAGGAAGAAAACCAGGAAGTACGTTATTCCCTGGCCTTGGCGCTGGCCAGCATCGGTTCACCGGCTGCGGAAGCCGTGCCCACCTTGATTTCCATGACCCGTGATGATCACCTCATGGTGCAATATGCCGCCATCCTAGCCTTGGGCCAGATGGGGACCGGTGTCCCGGCGGTCCGTACCACGCTGGAAGACCTGACCAGCCACGACAACAGTCTCATTCGTCATTATGCCCGGCAAGCGCTGGCCGGCGGTCACCAGGCGTCGGTTTCCTGAACTTGCCGCAGCTTTCCTGAAGCCCCATAAAAAATACCGCATCTAAAATCCACTTGTCAGCATATAAGAATAGGTTAATGTCCTAATGCGTTAAAAGTCCTGCCCCAAAATGGAGCAGGACAAGTGCCTTGCCTGCATCCGGTGATTGACAGAAAAATGCTCCTTTGTTACTATTTTTCCCAATTCTCGTAACTGCTCAGGTCTCTTGCGTATCCAAGCTGGCCAAGCCGGAAGTGCACCTTGGTCCAAGGTGCGCTATTTACGCTTAAGATGTTGGAAATGACCTGAGTAGTTACCAATTATCAAATAATTTTGGTTGCGGATGGGGTAAATTGGTCTCCATAAGGCGGCTGGCAGGGTACGGACATCCTGCAAATGCAACTTTTTTGGGAAACAGTCCAACAGGTTTTTCAACCAATGCGTCCTACGGGCAGCAGAAATAAAATACTTGGAGGTATATGCCATGACCGAATCATCGGCTGTGCAAAAAGAAACTCATGTCTTTAAAACCGAGGTCAACCAGCTCCTGGACCTGGTGGTCCATTCGCTTTATTCCCATAAGGATATCTTTTTACGCGAATTGATCTCCAATGCATCCGATGCCATTGACAAGCGGCGCTACCAGGCCCTGACCGACCAGAGCCTGGCCCTGGCCGAAGGGGAATGGAAGATCAAGCTCATTCCCGACAAAGCGGCAGGCACCCTGACCGTGCGTGACAATGGTATCGGCATGAGCCACGAGGACCTCATCACCCACCTGGGCACCATTGCCAAATCAGGCACCAAGGAATTTTTAAGCCAGCTTAAGGAAAAGCAGGGCGACATGAATCTCATCGGCCAGTTTGGCGTGGGCTTTTATTCGGCCTTCATGGTAGCCGACCGGGTGGCCGTGGTCACCAAGGCCGGCGAGGACCAGGCCTATCGCTGGCAATCGGACGGCAAGGGCGGCTTTGAGATCGAAGAAGCCTCCAAAGATCAGCGCGGCACGGATGTGATTTTGACCCTCAAGGAGGACTGCAAAAATTATCTGGAAGAATGGGAACTGCGCCAGCTGGTCAAGAAATACTCGGACTTTGTGGAATTTCCCATTGCCATGGACATTGAGCGCGAAGAGGTGCCACGCGACGAAGAGGGCAAGCCCAAGGAAGGGGAAAAACCGGTCAAGACCGTGACCGAAGAGACCCTCAATTCCCGCCAGGCCATCTGGGCCAAGGCCAAGCAGGATATCACGGAAGAAGAATATAAGGAATTTTACCAGCATGTGTCCCATGACTTCACTGATCCCCTGGAAACCATCCATTATCGCGCCGAAGGCACCACGGAGTTCAAGGCCCTGCTGTATATTCCCGGCCACGCGCCCTATGACCTCTTTTTGCAGGAAGGGCACAAGGGCGTGCACCTGTACATCAACCGCATTTTTATCATGAGCGACGCCAAGACCATGGCCCGGCTGGT
>CAYVTN010000230.1:0-3018 GCA_964454395.1 uncultured bacterium
CTGTCCAATTCACGCTGCAGATTGGTGGTATAAAGCGATTCCCGCAAAGCATGATCCAATTCATCCATCTCGCGGAATAATTGGTCAGGCTCTACTCCGGGTTGGAATAGTTTTTTGCCCAGATGCAGGTAGTTTTCCAGATTCGGATATTGCTGTAGGGGCGAACGGTGTTCGCCCAAAAAACGTTCTGCAAAATTCTTCAATTTCGTGGCATAGGCCAGAACGTCCAGCTTGCCTTCACGGTATTCAATACGCGCCTTGTCTAAGGCTAATAATTTCCGGTTATAAATCCTGGATTTCAAATTATCCAGCATTTCGCGTAAATCCATGACATAGCCCTGGCTTTCGGCATTCAGAAACGAACGCACTGCAGCCAGGCTGTTGTTATAAAGCTTGGGGGTTTCGATGCCTTCCAGGCGGATGGGATACTGGCCCGTGCCCGCATAATATTCCGCGCCAGTGATCTTCCCTTGTTTCACAAAGTAATCGCTGACCGCCTCGCGGATTGCCGGGATCGGAAACCTGCGGATGGAAGTGACATCCGGGGAGTAAAACGCGCCTTCCTCGCCAACAAGTAAGGGCACGGCATGCCGTGCCCTTACTGTTTGTCGGGACACAAGATCAATGATTTTGGCAATATTCCTCTGCACCTCATGGTTGCAGTGCAGATCCTGAATATGAATAATGGTTTTATTTTGCCCTTGAAAAGCCTTTTCAATGCTTCCTAGTCTGGCGGGTATTTCAATGGAGCTGTTCTTATATTGAATGGTAAGCACGTGCGGGGCAAGCGGAACTAGCCCGGGTTCAAACGCCCAGGATAGCCACGGGAATATGAAAGTGACGGCAGTAAACAGCGCTATGATCTTTAGCCAAATTCTTTTCAATGGAAGCCCCAAAAAAGGAACGTGTGTCAAATTGCGACAATTTATTAAAGCTTATCATATAAATTAGGACTTTCCAAATTTCAGGCGTTCTTTGGGTTGATAATGCTATCGAGCTGCTGCCAGGGGATGGCAGTGATTGTTTGATCAAGTTTTATAGGCCTTGGTGTACGGCATACCACAAATCCTTGGCGGGCTTCAGGATATTCCTGCATAAACAGCTTGATATGCCTGCTATCTTTCAGGGTGGGACTTGGTGTCCATTTGACCTCTATCGGGATAAGCTGATTCTGACCGTCCAGCACCCAATCAACTTCAGGTCCGTCGGCATCACGCCAAAATCGGAGATGCCATTTTTGGGAAGCCAGCCGGATTAACCTGATCAACTCCAGGCCTGTCCACTGCTCAAACAGCGCCCCCATACGTTCCGGTGTAAGTTGGGTGCCTTCACGCGCGCATGCCCGCCGGACGCCAAGATCAAAAAAGAGATATTTAGCGGACTTGATTAATTTTTTCCTGGTTTTGCTCCTGGTTAAAGGATCAATACGTTCCACCAGCAGGCAGTCTTCCAACACCTGATAATAGGATGCAATGGTGGTGTGGGCTATACCCAGCTCTTGGGACAATTTTCGGAAACTAATCATATTGCCGGAATCCAAAGCGGCCATTTCCAAAAAACGGCCAAAAGCTGAAAGATTACGAACTATCGCTTCGGCCCGCACTTCCTCCTCCAGATACATGACACCATAGGCATCGAGATCTTGTTGCCGGTTTTCCAAGACCGGTTCAGACACAATACCGGGGAGCGATCCGTAAAGCAGATGCGTTTTTAAGCTGGTTTGAGGCATTTCGGTATGGGTTAAAGGATCCAAACGCAGAGGAATAACGCGGCCAGGCAAAAGATTGACGGAAGTGCCGCGCTTTAGTTTTCTTGCCGATGATCCGGTAAGCACAAAGAGGGCTTGTTGCCTGTCTATTAAATCCTGAACAACATCCATCAAGCTTGGCACCTTCTGGACTTCATCAACCAATACAATCCTTGGCCCTGTTTTAGTTTTGGGCAAAGCCTCCACTTCACCTATTAATAATTCCGGATGACGCTCGTAGCGTTGGCGGACTTCCGGCCGAATGAAGGTTAAATTCAATTGACAAGGCAACCGGCTTAATAAGGTTGTTTTGCCGGTTTGCCTCGGCCCCAAAAGCAGGATGCTTTTCCGGCGGGCCAGCGTGGATTGGATGTTTTTTTCAAGCATGCGGTTTATGTAGTTCATACACTCCATATTCGGCGAATTTGGAGTGTATGTCAACCATAAAATAAAATCCGTGCTCTCGCTTAGGCGGCCAAAATTATCTACCTTCCCCGGTCATAGGCCCAGGGCTTGATCCAACGGAGATCGATTGCCTTTTTGATTATCTCTGTGAAGTCATCAGGATCTAAAGGCACGTCGATTGCATCAAAATAACCAAGATTTCGCAGATTAGCCGGTTTCTCATTATTCCAATTAAGTGCCAATATAACCTTTGTACTTCTCTTGTATTTTTGCAATAAGTCTCTGATCGGATAGTCTTCGGCGCCATGTTGCCATTCAAGGGCTATATCAATATCATGATTATCTTTTATCATCTTTTCAGTTTCTTCAGAAGTTTCAGCCCACAACACATCATATCCCAATGGATCAAATAACATTTTGAAATTCTCGTCCAGATAGTATGAGAGAAGTAATTTAATATTATTTGAATTCATATCGTCGTTTTTTATCATTAATCAAATCTCCATAATTGTCTTTTTTAACCATGTCGTGTCTTGCTCTTGTCCTTATTAGGATTTGAATCCATGTTTTTTCACTTTTTCGTATTCTCTTCAACCCTAAACGCCACTATCTTCTTAATCAACGCAACCGGCATTGGCGCAGACAGGGGAAACCGGACCGTGCCGGCCGCGGTTTTATACCCGGCCAACTCCTTTTTGAACGCCTTTATCCCGCTGGAGGTGGGGTAAAAGCCAATATGGTTTTTGAAGGCCGCGTAATAAACCAGCGGACCGTTAAGGTAAAACGCCGGTACGCCGTAACCCAGTTTCTCCTCTGCCTTTGGCGCCGCAGCCCGGATGGCCCGGCGCACGGCCTGCAAGAGAGCC